>NZ_JBQHVO010000031.1:0-55266 GCF_052064465.1 Niallia sp. HCP3S3_B10
CTACCGCGCTTGCGTTTGGTTGGCGGTCTAACGACCACCAACCAAACCAGAGGGTAAATTATTTTCTACCCACAAACATTTTACTCATACAACTTAGTTTTTTTAGTAATCTAGGTCCATACTTTTCCTTTTTATTAATAGAAAAATTACTATAATTTTTTTATTCCGTTATGCTCTATTCATTTTGATTAGTGGTACAAATATAAAAAATTTTAGTGTTTAAGAGAGTTAAGCACCTAGTTTTTTAGCTTTTTTTGGTATTTTACTAGGAGAAAAGTTCCTCTTTTTAACTATTTATGAATAAATTCTTTGAATATGGGAAATGAATAGTTTTGGGAGGAGTGAAAAATATGAATTTTTATAAAAGGTTTTTTAGAAGAGTAGGAATGGTGCTACTTTTTATGGCAGCTCTACTAACTACATTTCAGTCAATATCAGGTGTTAAGGCAAGTGCGATAAATTTTAGTAATAATAATTATGGACAATCAGAGGCAAGCGAGACGAACGGTCAGTTTGATCATACAATTAAGCAAATTGGGGTAGCATTAAAGAGTTTTAAAAAAGCATTGGTGGAGAAAACACAAATCTCCTCCAGTAAAGAGGTTGCGGGGAAGCCACCATTGTTGGAAAATATGAAAGATTGGTCACAATATCCAACAAGGCGAGTTGTAGCGACTGGTTATACGGCTGGATATGAATCAACTGGGAAGAACCCAGGTCACCCCCAATTTGGGATTACGTATTCAGGTGTAAAAGTAAAAAGAGATTTATATAGTACCATTGCAGCAGATACAAGTGTATTTCCGATTGGGACAATTCTTTTCATCCCTGATTATGGATTTGGAGTAGTTGCTGATACTGGTTCAGCAATTAATGGAAATAAAGTAGATTTATACTATGAAACAGTACAAGATGTCTATAGCCAATGGGGAAAGAAAACACTAGATGTATACATAGTAGAAATGGGTAAAGGTAAATTAACAGAAGAGACATTAAGTGCATTGAATGAAGAAGAATCGATGCAAGTATTCCGTCAACAGTATACGAAAGCAGAAAATAAATAAGCAAAATACATCACACATAAATCCAAAAGGATGTCCTAAAAAGACAGTATTCCAAGCAAATGTACATAACTTGTTTGGAATACTGCCTCTAAGGCATCCTTTTTTATATAAATACTTTTATAAGTAGGAGCTGTTAATAAATAAGCATATGTAATAGCAGCGTTAATAAGATGCCCGTTATTCCTCCGAAAAACACCTCTATAGGTTTATGTCCCAATAATTCTTTTAATTCTTTTCTTTTTTCTTGTTCTGGTTTGTTTTGCCATCCCTTTGCATCATTTAAAAATTTATTAAAATCGTTTACTAAGCGATTTAAAACGATTGCTTGTTCCCCTGCTTGCCTTCTTACACCAGTAGCATCAAACATGGTGATAATGGCAAAAATCGCTGCAACAGCAAAAATCGGTGAATCCAACCCTGTTTGAAGAGCAATAGCAGTTGAAAGGGCAGTTACAGCAGCTGAATGAGAGCTTGGCATGCCTCCAGTACTAGTTAACAGAGACCAATCAATTTTTTTGGTAACAAAAAAAGTAATCGGTACTTTGACAAATTGTGCGAAAAAAATTGCAATTAGGCTCGCAAATAAAGGGAAGTTAGCTAGTAATTCCATAAATAACACCTCATCATTTCTGTTGTAGAATCTGTACTTTTAGTATGTATACCTTATTTAACGCATTACTAATCTTTCATAATAAGGAATATTAATGGAAATAAGGAGGTAGACAGTGGAGCATAGAAAATAAAGAGTGGAATGATTTTTCTCTGTATTTATTTTTTCTGCGCGATTGAGAGAAGAAAATGTATTCCATTTTTTAAATTATTGAGGACAGCATTATCCTTGCTTATAAGGAATGTTTCCACTTATCTTATTATAACATAACCAAATATCGTGCTTTCTACTTAAAATCGAAAAAAATCCGTTAATATTTTAAGGTTGAAAGGAAGAAAAGTAATTAGGTATACGAAATGTTGTATAAATTCGTTATAATAAAGGAAGAAATAGAATGGAGGAATGGAAATATGTTTTCTTATCACAAAGAATGGGATTTTCAAAATAACCATGAAAGTATTATTGTCGGCCTTTTTGACAAATCTATTAAATTAGAAGGAAAGCTTCAGCAATTAGATGAACTTTTTGATGGAGAGTTAACCACTCTAGTAAAAGATGGAGATATTTCAGCAAAGAAAAAATCCATTACTGTTATACATACTTTTGGGAAAATTGGAGCAAAACGAATTATTTTTGTTGGATTAGGAAAAGAAAAAGAGCTTTCTTTTGACGAACTTAAAGAAATATTTGGGGCAACATTTAAACGTATTACAAAAGAAAAATGGGTGGAAACGGCCATTTATTTAGATTCCTTTGTTACGGAAGAAAATGAAGCAGAGGATGTTGCTCATGCATCTAGTGAGGCATTTGGTCTAGCAACCTATGAATTTGTCGGCTATAAGCAAAAGTCAAATGAGCCAGAAAAGAAGATAGAGGAAATAACGGTATATAGCAACGCGGAAGAAGAGGCAGTTTCGGCAGCACTTACAGTAGGGTATGTGTATGGACAGGCGACAAACTCAGCACGTACACTCGTTAATCTACCAGGCAATATGTTAAAAGCTACAGATTTAGCTAATTATGCATTAGAATTAGCAGGAAAATATGGATTTGAAGCAGAAATTTTAGAAAAAGAAGATATGCTAAAGCTTGGTATGGGTGCACTCCTTGCAGTTAACCAAGGTTCAACAGAGCCACCTAAAATGATTGTGCTGAAATACCAGGGAAAAGAAAAGTGGGAAGATGTAATAGGCTTAGTAGGAAAAGGAATCACTTTTGATACAGGCGGCTATTCTATCAAGACAAAAACAGGTATTGTCGGCATGAAAACAGATATGGGTGGAGCAGCAGCTGTCCTTGGTGCAATGGAAGTTATTGGTGAACTAAGACCAGAACAAAATGTTGTTGCAGTAATTCCATCGACTGATAATATGATAAGCGGCCATGCATTTAAACCAGATGATGTTATTACATCGATGAGTGGAAAAACGATAGAAGTATTAAATACAGACGCAGAGGGACGCTTAGTTTTAGCAGATGCGGTAACCTATGCGAAACATCATGGCGCTAATTATCTTGTTGATGTTGCAACGCTCACTGGTGGTGTAATTACGGCACTAGGTATGGAAACAACAGGGGCAATGACGAACAATGAATCTTTATTTGAAAAAGTGTTAGAAGCTTCTTATGAAGCTGGAGAGCAAATGTGGAGACTACCTATATTTGAAAGCCATAAAAAATTGGTACGTAATAGTCCAATAGCTGATTTAAATAATTCACCAGGAGGTGCTGGCCATGCGATTATGGGTGGCGCATTTATTGGCGAATTTGCAGAAGAAACTCCATGGGTACATTTAGATATTGCTGGAACTTCTACACAAAGTAAAGCAACAGATTTAGGCCAGCCAGGTGCAACTGGTGCAATGACAAGAACCCTTGCGCTATTTGTAGAAAGATTTGAAAGTACGAAATAACAATAGCAAAATAAAAATAAGCAGCAAAAGAACCCCGTCCATTTTTAGTGAGGGGGTTCTTGGCTTATAATTAAATGGGAGTACTATGAATTCTAAGCCAATTTTCCATTGGTTCTGGCATATGTGAATGTGCAACGAGACCTGCATGACCTCCTTCAAATAAAACAAAGGATTTATCTTTGCTTGAGACAAGATTCATGATTGGTTCACAGAGGGAACTTGGAACAAGGGGATCATTCTTTGTTGAAAATACGAGAAGATTGGATTCGATTTTTGATAAATTAACTTCTTCTCCATGAATGGTTAAACCACCCTCAATCATTTTATTGTCCCTTACAAAGTCGTTCATAAGTTGCTTAAGTGTTGCTCCGGCAACTGGAATGTGATCCAGTGTCCATTTATTCATCCTTGCCCATTTTTCCGTGTAGTTTTTCTCCCCAGAGCGATTTAGAAGAGCTAAATAATGACTAAAGGACACAGGTGCCACAAGCAGCCTAGTCCCGTATTTTACCGATTCTGGAGGAATAACTCCCATTTTATCAATAAGTTTATCAAAGTGTAATTCCTCTTCGCGAAGTGCTTTTAGCCAATTATCGTAATCTGGAAAAGCAGAAAAATCGATTGGAGAAACGGCAAGGACGAGATTTTTTATATTAGCATTATCTAATGCGGAGAATATAGTAGCAAGTGTACCTCCTAGACAAAAGCCAATGACGGTGAAGGAATCTGAGTCTGCATGTCGCATTGCCCGATTGAATCCTGGTTGAATATACTTTGTTATATAATCATCAATTGTTAGATGGCGATCTTCATATGCTGGTATCCCAAAATCGATTAAATATGCATCATATCCTGCATTATTAAATGCCTCAATTAAACTCATGGAAGGGCCTAAGTCGAGAATATATGGTTTATTGACAATAGAATAAATAAGATAGATAGATTCTTTGAATTTTCTTTTTTTGGAAGGGTAGTACCATAATGTCGCTTTATTTTTTTTCCATATTGCATACCTTTCTGTTTGTCCAACAACTGGGTCATATGATAATGTATGAATAAAATTTGCTAGATTTTTTTTTGCCATAATTATATCGCCTGATTAGGAAAAGTGGAGTGGCTGATTTCATCTTTTTGTAATTCTAATTGTTGTTTTGCTTGTGATAATTCATATTGCAGTGTGGAAATTCTTTGTTCTTGTTCTGTCATTTTATTTGATAACTGTAAGGAATAATCATCGGATGGACTAAAGCTTAATTGCTCTATTAATTGCTTTACTTCTCTCATCATATTAGTCAATTCATACAATTGATCATCAAGATTATCAATTTTCTCTTCTGATTGAATAATTAATTGGGTAGCATTTGCTAAATCTGTTTTGGTAGGAAGATTGATATAATTACTTAATTGTTCTGAGTAGTTTTGAATCTGATCAAGCTTGTTTGTTAATGGGTTTGTTTTTGTACTTGTAAAATCAATGATAGACATTTGATTTAAACTATTTTTGATTCGGTTATTTATCCGATATTGCAGTAGGTTTCCACCTTTTTTTAATAACTCATAAAAGTCGATTGTAACATGAGCCATTTTCTTATCCCTCTTTCTTTTCTTTTTTTGAACATCTACAGAAGCTTTTTACAGTATGGAAGAAAGTCCACCATCAATAGCGATAATTTGTCCAGTGATATAATTAGATGCTTCTCCTGATAAAAGAAGAATGATTCCGTCTAAATCATTTAGTTTACCTAAACGTCCTGCTGGAATTTTTGCACTAATTTGCTTTTTATGATTTTCGAATACTGTCGTTATTTTTGTTGGAAAAAATCCTGGGGCAATCGCATTTACTTGAATATTGTATGGTGCTAATTTAATTGCTAATTCTTTTGTTAACGTAATAAGAGCCCCTTTACTAGTGTTATATGCTATCGCGTCTAATAGCTGTGGTGGTGTCCCGCTAAATGCCGTAACAGAGGAAATATTAATGATTTTGCCGTGGTTTTGTTCTGCCATTTTTTTAGCGACTGCCTGTGAAAATAAAAAAGTCCCTTTAACATTTACATCGAGTACATTGTCCCATTTGTCCTCAGGGTAATCTAAAAAAGGCGCAATCCAAGAAGTGCCACTGTTATTAACTAAGATATCAATTGTTCCGAATTTCTCGATTGTTTTACTAATAACCTGTTCAATATCCTCTTTTTGGGAAACATCGCAAGACAGGGCTAACACATTAATTCCTTTATCCTGTAATTTAGCAGCTGTTTTTGCACATTGCTCTACATTTCTAGAACAAATGACGATATTTGCCCCTGCTTTTCCTAATGTGTCTGCCATTTGTTCTCCTAACCCACGACTACCTCCAGTAATGATTGCTGTTTGATTCGTTAAATCAAATAGTGAATTCATTTTATTTACCATTCCTCCTGCTACATCTATTCCATATAGTATAGACAAGCAATGTCCTAAGGGTGAATAAATTGATGGATTTACCTATGCCTAACCTGTATCTCACTTTAAATGTTCGTCTACATGATTTAGTTAAATTAGAGAGAATTCATGTTAGAAGAAATTTAGCTGTTAAAGGCAATAGCCCAGTCCAAAAAGGGGACATTCGCATAGAAAATAGAGTAGAGAGAAAAAAGTATAAAGAGAGTGGAGGTAATTGCGAATGATGCACGGTTATCCATATCGATATCAATATCCGCAACAAGATTCAAGAGTTTGGTTTGCAGCACCATTTGTGGGTGGCTTATTAGGAGGAGTTCTAGGAGGAGCTTTAGTAAGACCTAGACCGTTCTATGGTCCAGTACCATATGGACCTGTTCCGTATGGACCAGTGCCTTATGGACCGTATCCTTATTACTAAAAAGCAAATTTGAAATTTTATACATGTTTGTAAAGACGATTTAGTGTGACCTGGTTTTTGATTCTTTCAGTCTGCACCTATAAGCAGTCTGAAAGAATCCATTAGCAAAAATTTTTTACCGCCATCTTAATTGAACAGATAAAAAGCAGCAATTGGGAGGATTATTTTTGTGATCAAAGTTTAATGTTAAGCCATCTGGATTATAGGAAATTTTAGGTGTTTCCTTCATACCAATAGATTTAAATAATTGTTCCATTGTATCTGTTTTAGATAATTGGGCTGCACTCATTATGTTTTTAGAGAATTCGTAGGAATTAGCTAACTGCTTTATACAGGCTTCGGCATCGGATAAAAGATTTAATGTGTCCTTAGCAGAATCAATAAACTTAGCAGGATTTACTTCAGGAAATTCACGAAAATAGATAGGATAATGAAGATAGGGATGGAATGCTGCAGGAGTATACGTATTGCGGTGATAAAAAAGGGCTTGGTACATACTGGACATTCCTTTCGTACAGAATAATCAATCATTTCACTTCTTAAAACCTATTCTGAATAGAAGTAAAATATGTATCGAGAGAAAAATAAAGACTTGAGATCATTTACAGGTTAAAATAACCGTTCATGATTTCAAGTCTTTATATAGTCTTTTCTTATATTCATGGGAATCATGGTATAATTAAATGCCTGTTCCCTATGGAGAAGTCAATCATGGATTAAACATTGCTTCCTATATCTCAAGAAAGCTAATTCCACGCGATACGTTTTACTTAAAAGTTATGGCGGTGTTCGATTAGGTCAATTGTTCCAAGCACGATGTGGGCTAGTCCAAAACCGAACACTGTATTGGAGATCATCGAATCAATTTTTCGATTTTGCTTCATTACCATTCCGGCTGTTGTAACAGCTGTTCCAAGGACAGTAGGGATTAATCCTTCACGAATATGCTTCATTTTATGGCGCTCCTCTAATGGTTTTGGTCCTAAGAAAGGACTTGATTATTATTCGCTATTAATCCATTGTTTACCCTATCCTAAGTAACAGTTACTTATGGGAAATGATGGACTCATTTTTCCCTTGCGGCTGCCTCTTTTGCCTGTTTTAAATCATCTCTAATTGTTACATCCGCCATTGGTATTTTACTATTATATGCAGCACGAATAATAAGCTGTCCTGCAACTGGAGAAGTTAAGAAAATAAAAGCAATCGCAAGAATTAAGCGAGAATTAAAAATTTGTTCTGCCTGAAAAAAATACAGACATACACCAAGAAGGATACACATTACCCCTAGAGTTGCTGATTTGGACGCTGCATGGCTTCTTGTGTAAACATCTGGAAGGCGCACTACTCCAATGCTTGCAACAAGGCTTAACAGGGCTCCAAGGAGAATAAGAACAGCGATAATAATGTTAATGATTGTCTCGGTCATTTTCGATAATTTCTCCTTTCTCTAGATACTTAGAAAAAGCTACTGTCCCGATAAAAGCTAAAATACCTATGAGAAGAATAACTTCCAAAAAGGCTGAAGTTTTTAATACTACTGATAAAATAGCAGTAATAGCTACTAGGTTTATTCCGATTGCATCAAGAGCAACCACTCTATCAGGAGTGGTTGGTCCCTTTACAACCCGATAAATAAATAAAATGGTTGAGATAGAGACGATAAATAAGGATATGTTCATGATAGTTTGGAACATTAAATACTCACCTCTTGTATGGCTTTTTCAAAGTTATGTTTGATACTACTAATCGTTGCCTCTTTATCACTAATATCCATGGCATGAATATAGAGAATTTTATTATCCTCTGAAATATCCACTACAAGTGTTCCAGGTGTAAGGGTAATTAGATTACAAAGTACAGTTATTTCCCAATCCTTCTTTAATTCCGTTTCCAATGCAAAAATTCCCGGTGTCACCTTCAGCTTAGGCTGTAGAATAACCTTTAACACTTCAATATTAGAAAGGATTAGCTCTCTCAAGAAGATACCTAAAAGCTTTAAAATGGAGACAACCCGGTATAAATAAAACTTATCTGAGAAAAATCTTCTTGTAATATAGATAAGGATCAAGCCAATTATGAACCCGATTAGAAACGTATCTGGAGCGAAGGAGCCTTTCAGAAACATCCAAATAAAACTGATAAGAAAATTTAATAATAATTGAAATGCCATCGTTATCACTCCTTTAATACAGCATGTATATAGTTTTCAGGCTGAAGCAGATTCTCAGCAGCTAAAGAAATATAGGGTGAAAGCACCTCTGCCCCAATTCCGATAAAGACAGAAAGAAGAACTAGTATACAGCCGGGTAATAAAAGTGTTCTTACAGGCTTTTTCATCACATTATCTGATTCTTCTCCCCAAAACCCTTTTACAAATATTTTAATGACAGAAAGTAATACAAAGAGACTTGATAGAACGACAATAATGCTTCCAATATAATTACTTGCTTCAAATGCTCCTTGTATAATAAGTAATTTTCCGACAAAGCCACTTAGTGGTGGAATCCCTGCTAGACCTAGTGCTGCAAGGAAAAAGGTCCAAGCTAGGAGAGGATATTTTTTCATTAACCCGCCCATGTACTTTAAATTGCTAGTACCAGTAATATAAATCATGACGCCAATTAATAAGAAGAGAGCTCCTTTTATAATCATGTCATGTAAAAGATAAAAAATGGATCCGGTAAGGGAAACAGCATTAAAGGTGGAGAATCCAAACAAGATTACCCCAATTGCAGTAACGATATTATAGATAATTATTTTTTTTACGTCGTTATAAGCAATAGATCCAATAGCCCCTAAAATTATGGTTATAAGGGAAAGAATGCCTAATAGCGAAAAGACGTAAGAATCTTCGTAAAAGAATAAGGAGTAAGTTCGGACAATGGAATAGACTCCTACCTTTGTTAATAATGCTCCAAATAATGCAAGAATAGGGATTGGCGCTGCATTATAAGAGCCGGGAAGCCAGAAAAATAATGGAAAAATAGCTCCTTTTAATCCGAATACGATTAGAAAAAGGACAGCAATTACTGTTAATATTCCAGCTCCTCCTACTTCACTAATGCGCTCTGATATAAAAGCCATATTTAATGTACCAACAACAGAATAAAGGTAGGCAACAGCTATAACAAAGAGTGCAGATGCAACAACATTTACAATTATATATTTTACTGTTTCTCTTAACTGGACTTTTGTGTTTCCAAGAACGAGTAGTACATAGGAAGCCATTAACATTACTTCAAAGAATACAAATAGATTAAAGATATCGCCAGTTGAGAACGCTCCAATAACGCCAACTAAAAGAAATTGAATAATGGAGTAATAAAAGTAAGATTCCCTTTCTCTCTCCATTCCTTTAAAGGAATAAATGATGCAACAAAATGCAATAATGTTTGTAGTTAACACAAGTAGTGCAGATACCATATCTGAAACAATGGTTATTCCAAAAGGAGCATCCCAATTACTTAAATTTACTGTTAGAATTCCATCATTTTTAATTTGTTCTATCATAGATAATGTAACAATAATGGAAACACTAATGCTTAATAAGGAAAAAATGCGTTGTAAAATGATTTTCTTATAGAAGAAAATCAAAATAATTCCCGTAAATAAAGGAATTAAAATTGGAAATAGAATTAAATTACTCATACTTTTTCCCTCTCAATTTCTCCATATTATCTGTCCCTAATTCTTGATAAGTTCTGTAAGCAAGTACTAATAAGAAAGAAGTAACCCCAAAGCTAATAACTATGGCTGTTAATATTAACGCTTGAGGTAAGGGATCAGCATAACTTTTTGCGTGCTGTCCCAATAGAGGGGCAGCACCCTTTTTAAGTCCACCCATTGTTAATAATAATAAATGAACCCCATGACTAAGAAGTCCTGTTCCAATAATAATGCGTAATAGACTCTTAGAAAGAATTAAATAAGTTGCACACATAAACAAAATTCCGATTATAAATGCCATTAAGAATTCCATTAGTCATCCTCTCCAATCGTTTGAATAATGGTCATTGTAACGCCTACTACTACTAAAAAAACACCGAGATCAAATAACGCAGCAGTATGAAGAGACGTTTCTCCTAATAAAGGCAAATGCACATGTTTATTAAAAAAATGCGTTAAAAATGGTTTGTTAAATAATACGGCAATCATACCTGTTAAGGTACTTATTAACAGGCCAATTGCAGCAACATAGATAAAATTTATCGGGAAGATTTTCTTCACAAATTTTATATCATAAGTAATAAGTAATAGAACGATTGCTCCACTTGCCATTAATCCACCTATAAATCCTCCACCTGGTGTATAATGCCCAGCAAAAAAGAGATCAACAGAGTATAGGAGTATCAGAAAAACAATGACTTTTGTGATGGTTTGTAAAACTAAATTATTTATTTTCATTTTTCTTTCCCCCCATTCTCAAGGTTATCATGGAATAAATACCAATTGCAGCAATGGAAAGCACCGCTATTTCAAAGAGCGTATCAAATCCCCTGAAATCAACTAAGATTACATTTACCATATTTTCTCCTGCCGCTTTTAAATACGTATTTTCCACATAATATTGAGAAATGGAATCGAATAGTTTTGTGCTATAGGAAGCAATTGCAATAAGCATAATAACGAGTCCTACTAACACAGAAATTACTGCATTGGACAATTTAAAAGGAATACTTTCTTTTTTTCGTGCGTTCCGTGGTAAATGATAAAAACATAGTAAAAATAAGGCGACTGATACTGTTTCAATTACCAATTGTGTCAATGCAAGATCTGGTGCCCGAAATACTACATAGAATAAAGAAACCGTATATCCGACTGCACCTAAAAGAATAATGGAAGTTAACCGTGATTTAGAGAACAAAATAGAAATAGCTGAAACAACAAGAACAAGTGACAAAACTACTTCATAGCCTCCAATTGGCGCAAGTCGAAGCGTATCAATTGTAAATCCATCCTTTGCAAATAAAGTATAGGATAGGATAAGGATAAAAAAGGTGAAGATATAAAATAAATAGGTTCGAAGGGAACCAGTCATATATCTGTTTGTCATCCTACTAAATAGATTTTCTGTTTCCCCAAATAATTTATCATATATCGAATTCCATATAACAGGAATAGATTGATAAATAACAGCCCATTTTCTAACAGTTAAATAAAGGATTGTCCCAAATACAATGACACCAATCGTCATAAATAGTTCTGGTTCGAAACCATGCCAATGATAGATATGAAGATCATATACGCCTCCGCCATAAATGGAAGTGATAGCAGGAGATAGAATGGTATTTGCTAGTAACCCTGGGAACAGTCCGAATACTAGAACAAGAGATACTAATACAATTGGTGAAATTAGCATACCCATTGGTGCTTCATGTGGCTTAGTAGATAATTTTTCCGGTTGATATCTCCCTGTAAAGGTTTTAAAGACTAGAATCATACTATACACGAATGTAAAGATGCTACCGATCCATGCGATAATGGGTAACAGAACTCCCCAAGTATCTAATTGAAACATATTGAATTCACGAATGTTCAACATGCTCGCAAAAAACATCTCCTTGCTTAGAAATCCGTTAAATGGAGGAATTCCAGCCATGGATAACGAGCCAATCAAAGCAATGGCAAATGTGATTGGCATTATTTTCATTAGTCCACCTAAACGACGAATATCTCTTGTCCCGGTTTCATGATCAACAATACCAACCATCATAAACAAACTACCTTTAAATGTGGCATGGTTGACAAGATGGAAGACTGCCGCTGCCGTTGCAACATAATAAACACTATCATTATTATAATGTGCTCCAGCAGCACCAATTCCTAATAAAGACATAATCATACCAAGCTGACTAATTGTTGAATAGGCAAGAAGTCCTTTTAAGTCCACTTGCTTTACAGCAAAGAATGAACCGTACAAAAGGGTGATAATCCCGACAAGTGATACAATCCAAATCCAATAACCAGAAACTGCAAATACAGGGCTTAAGCGTGCTACAAGATATATCCCAGCCTTTACCATCGTAGCGGAGTGCAAGTAGCTGCTGACTGGAGTTGGAGCTTCCATGGCGTCTGGTAGCCAAATGTGGAATGGGAATTGTGCAGATTTTGTAAAAGCACCAAGTAAGATACAAATCATAGCCAATATGAATAACGGATGGGAAATGATAGATTCTTGTTGGACGATAGTAATAATTTCTGAAATGGTAAATGACCCGGTCATAATATAAAGCAGGATTATTCCAGCTAATAAAGAAAGTCCTCCAAATACCGTAATTGCCATTGATTTAATAGCCCCATAACGAGAATTACTTCGATTATTCCAAAAACCGATTAGAAGAAAAGAAGAAATACTTGTAATTTCCCAGAACATATACAGAGCAATTAAATTATCTGATAATACAACTCCAAGCATAGCCCCCATAAATAAGAGAAGATACACGTAGAATTGATTAATCTTTTCTTTGTTTTTATCCAAATAATAGATGGAATAAAGAATGACAAGTGCGCCAATTCCAGATATTAAAAGAGAAAATAGCATTCCAAGACCATCTAATTTTACTGAAAAGTCAATACCTAATGATGGAATCCATGCAATCGATTCTGTTTTTGCCTGTAAATTGGACGTCGCTCCAATATTGCTACAGAAATAAATAAACAGTAGAATGGGCAGTGGTAATATAAACCATCCCGTATGTACTTTTTTCATCAATTTATATGCAATAGGAATCAATAGAGTGTATAAAAATGGTGAAAGTACAACCCAGTGAAGAATAGACAAATTAAACCCTCCTTAAACAAAATCTAAATAAAATGACTTTGAAAATGAATGAACATGATAAAGTATAACGCAAAAAAAACCGCTATGCACATAGGAAACTTGAAAATTATTGGACAATTAACTTTGCTATTAAATAGGAAGAAACAGGTCTAAAACTGCAAAAAAATTTTTTTGTTTTTTTGTGTAAAACACCCACCTTTTTGCTCAAACTAATGGAGAGGTGGTTAAATAGATGAATATAAAACCAAAAATATGTATTTCCATTTGTATATTTTCTTTTTGCCTCTTAGTAGGGATTTTCTTGAATAGCTTTCAAAAAAGAGAATTTTATTCATTAGATGAGCTCTTACTTCTAGAAGATGAAGACTCCCTTTTTCTAGAAGAAACGATGGTTCCCTTTCAACCTAGAGAATATATACGCAAAATAGCAGTAGAATAAAGCTTTAAATAAGAGGGACAGCCTTAATATCAGGGGTGTCCCTCTTTTATGTTTTACATTGCCTAAAAAAATATGTGTAGGAAGAAGATTTTTTAATGGGTCATTCGCGAGGAAATAATTGCTGAGTGAACTGGTATAAAAAGTCTTGAAAAAAACTCCCGAAAAAATACAGAAAATTAAAAAGGTTAAGTGATATTCTGTTATAATAAAAGTAGATAAATATCGGAATCAGCTTAAGGATAAACAAAAAATGGAGATATTCTTCAAAAAGGAAGAACTGCTAAAGACGCACGATTCATGTGAAATATCGATGAAAAAGAAGGTGAAAGAATGGAAAAGCAACAGTATTTATTTATTGACTTTGAATTCACCATGCCAGAGAAAAGTATTAAGTTTAAGGGGTTTTATCCTGAAATTATTGAGGTTGGTATCGTAGCCGTTGTAGATGATTCAATAAGGGAACAGTTTTCTTCTTATGTAGCACCCCGTAAGTTTTCAACACTCTCAAGGAGATGCAAATCTTTTCTACATATTTCACAAGAACAAGTAAATAATGGGATGTCATTCAATGGTTTAATGAAAAAACTGGAGAAAGTTTGCGCAGGATATCAAAATACCATTGTTACATGGGGAAATATGGATATGAAAGTGCTGAAGGATAATTGTCAGAAAGCACACATTCCATTTACGCTTCATTGTAAGGAAGTAGATTTGTCCATGGAATATAAGCGCTTTTTTGGAGATAAAAACCAAACGGGCTTATGGAAAGCAGTTAGGGAGTATGGGAGGGAAGGAACAGGAAAACATCATCGTGCGCTAGATGATGCATTAACCACATACCATATTTTCAAACTTGTGGAACAAGATAAAAAATATATGGGGAAGTCCAATCCACCAACAATAGGAGATTTAATTGACATGTCCAAATTACTTAATAAGTTTGCTTAAAAAAGACGAAGATATCATTCCTCGTCTTTTTTTATTTGAACTTCTATTGTAATGCTTAAGATAACTTATAAAATTCTGCATTAAGTATTTCTAAGTTTTTCAAGCTTAGCGCAGCAAATTCTGAATCGTCTTTTTGAAGCTCTTGACGCATTTTTTCTAAAGCTACTTGCAAGGATTGGTTATAAGCGGGGATTGTTTCCTCCGAATATAGCTTAACCATCTTTTTGGGAGCATTCATATGTTCCCGATAGGAAAGTGCTTTTCGTTCATGAAAAATCTCTACCATTGCTTCTTTCGGATGATGTAAATCTCCCTGCATTGGATGTTTTAATACAGCAAGTACACGCACTAAATAACTTTGTGGTCGTATATCTGTTATTTCCCCTATATATTTTCCCGTTTTATAAAAGGCGGTCACGATAGAACCGATAGGTAGTTCTGACAAGAAAATCCCTCCATCTGCTATTTCCTTTTATAGTATCATAAATAATCTTTTTTTGATAAACGAGAATAAACTGCATATTAGTGAAGTTTTTTCAAATACTAATACCAAACCGTCTATGGAGGAAGAAAGATGAAAAAACTGTGTTTATTGGCGATTATTCCCCTTTTCCTATCCGGTTGTGCGGCAGGTGAAGTTACAAAAGTAAAAGTAGTCATGTATAATGATGTGGGCGATTCTTTAGGAACAATCGAGCTACAAGAACAATCGGCAGGAGTGAAGTTAGCACTTGATTTAAAAGGCCTAACTCCAGGGATTCATGGTATTCATATTCATGAGACAAATAAATGTGATGCCCCTGATTTTAAATCTGCAGGAAATCATTTTAATCCAGACAATAAAGAGCATGGATTGCTACATCCAGAAGGTGCCCATGCAGGTGATTTACCTAATATTTTGGTGAAAGAAGATGGCACAGTAAAAGCAGAGCTTATGGCGCCACAAGTAACACTTAGAGATGGTAAAACATCATTGTTTTCAAAGGAAGGAACTTCTATTGTTATTACAGAACAACAGGATGATGGAATGACACAACCAGCCGGTGATTCTGGTGAAAGAATTGCATGTGGTGCTATAAAGAAGAAATAGAAAAAAGACGAGGCTGAGACAAAACTAAATAACTAATCTTTAAAGACGAACAATCTCTAATTCAGCTCTTAAATATAGTCAAGTGTAAAACTAAGTCGTTCCATTGCGCTACAGACACTCGATGCGCCGGGGAGGAAGCTGAGCCTCCTCGCTGCGAGGGCACTGAAAAAGTCTGGTTCTCCACATAAAATGAGGTTTTATTTATTTGAAAGCGAATAATAAGTTGGTTTGGAGAGGCGTCCGCTCGACTCCTACGGGAGATGTGAGAAAGTCCGAGACCCTACAGGAGCGTGAGCTGTGAAGCGGCTCGGCGCTCGCCCCAATGAGTCATGTGGGCACCTCGGAAAACAATTTACACATCTAAGTTTAAAAGGCAGTTACGGCCAATCATCAATAGCTATCAGTTTTTCAGTGCCCTCCCTTGCTGCACTGCGGGGTCTCAGCCTTTCCTCTATTTCCCGCAGGAGTCGAGTGTCTTCCGCTCCATTCCACTTCATTTTTTAAACTTTATTCCAAACCAACAAACACGAACTTTTATGTATATTAACTACATGAAAGTTCGTGTTTTTTATTAGTTGAAATGCTTATGTCACAGCTTCGTCTTTTTACTTGGAATAAGCTTTTTATCCCAATCTTAAACTTCAGTAAGACTAGCCCCTCTCGACTTAGAAGAACTCGAGATAGTGTTAGTCTTACGTCCGTAAAGTAAGGATGGTTCAACTAACCAACAGCAGGGAAATGTAGACAACTCACTGATGGAAGTTTGAGTTTATCCTTACCTATTGAAATGTTTGTATAAGAATAAAGATATTTAATGAAACAATTAAAATAGCCATTATCCACGATATTACCGTAATCCATTTTGTGTTTACTAGACTTCCCATAATGCGTTTTGTACTAGTAAACATTATTAACGGAATAAGAGCAAAGCCGATTCCGAAAGATAAGATTACTTGGCTTGCAACAAGTGCAGTAGTTGGATTAATGCCAAGTGCAATGATGGCAATAGGTGGGACCATCGTAATGACCCTTCTTACATAAAGCGGAATACGAAAATGGATGAATCCCTGCATAATGACATCTCCGGACATTGTACCAACAGATGAGCTAGATAGTCCTGCGATTAATAATCCTAAACCAAATAAAGTGGCTGAAATAGGACTAACTAATTCTCCAAAATAATGAAAGGCTATATCTAAATCTTCCACAAATAATCCATTTTTATGGAACAATGCACTGGAGACGATGAGCATTGCCCCATTAATAAACCCTGCAATCAACATGGCAATAAGAATATCGATGAATTCAAAACGAAAAATTTGTTTTTTCTCTCTATCTGTTTCACCAACAATCCTTTTCTGTGTTAATGCAGAATGTAAATAAATAGCATGTGGCATCACGGTTGCACCTAGTATCCCTGCTGCTAAAATAACGCTATCTATCCCATCGAATTGAGGGGTAAATAACCCGTGGAATAAAGATGAAACATCTGGCTTTGCGAAGAACATTTGAACGATAAAAGAAAGGACCACAATGAATAGCATGGCGGTAATGCCTGCTTCTAAGGAACGATACCCCCGTCGTTGTAATTCAAGAATAGCAAAAGAGCCGACTGCAGCAATAAGACTTGCTTCTAATAAAGGGATACCAAAAAGAAGATATATACCGAGTGCTGCACCGATAAACTCTGCTAAATCAGTTGCCATAATGACAAGTTCGCCCTGTATCCATAATCCGATAGAAACTGGTTTTGGAAACTCTTCTCTTGCGACTTCAGCTAAGTTTTTTCCTGTAGCAATCCCCAATTTTGCTGACAATGATTGAATAATTAATGCCATGATGTTGGAGAAAAGAATAACCCATAATAATAGATACCCATATTTCGAGCCTGCAGCAATATTTGTTGCAAAATTTCCAGGATCAATATAGGCAATCGCAGCAATAAAAGCTGGACCTAAAAACGGGAGTATTCTTTTTAAGCCTTTAACATCTTCGCCTAATATACTTTTGGCAGATTTAGAATGAATATTTTCTATTGATTGATATTTTCGCATTTTTTCACCTGATTTTACTTTGGTTTAAAAAGTTTCATCAACGCAACTTTTATATAAAAGATATTCTTAAATTAGAAAATTGTCAATCTATTTATATAATTTATTATAGGTAATTTTTTGGAAATAATGAGAGGGGATTATTGGAAGCCTTTGTAAAGCGCTTTTTCTTTCATAGCGGTTAGATAGGAAGGATAAAAAAATCCTAGCTGAATAGTCAGCTAGGATACCTAAAAAGCATATTATTGTACTTCTTGAGCACCGGTTACTTCTCCATCAATTACAGCAGATGCTTTGAATTCATCACTCTTGTAATAAACATTACCATCTACTTTTGCAGTAGCATCAACAGTGAAACCATTAGCTTCTACATAAACATCTCCTGCAAATGTACCACCTTGAATTTTGAAGTTTTCACTTTGCACTGTCATTTTAGGAGCAGTTAATGTGAAAGAATCAATGATGTTATGATCGTCATCTTGTGTATAAAGGGCAAGTTTACGGTAAATGTCTTTAGCAGCATCCCCTTTATCGTGGAATTCTCCTGCTACAACAATGTCACTGTCTACTGTTAAATCTTGAAGTGTTGCAACAATCCAAGTTCCATTTTCACTTAATGCACTTGTTAATGCATCGGCTTCATTTACGATAGATGCAGTTGTAACTACATCAGCTGACTCTTCAGCCTTTTCTTCTTTTGGTTCTGACTCTGTATTCCCACAAGCTGTTAAAAGTGCTCCTGCTAAAATAGAAGCAAGTAAAACTTTTGGTGTAATTTTCATGATTGGTTCCCCCTATATTGTCTTGGTTTATGTGAATGGATTCACAATACAACATTATATTAACACATACACTGTAGTTATAGAGAGGGGAGGTGTGTCCAATTTGTGAAAGAAATAAGGTGAAAATGTGACTTTATTTTAATAGTCTGAAAATTACATCACCACTTAAACGGCAACAAAACGCAGCCACAAACTTAGGAGAATATGAGTAATATTTGTGTGTGTTCAACTGTCTGTATAGATATGCATGGTTCGTTTCTTAAAATCTGTTTGGAAAGAACAAAAAAATCAAGCGAGCTACGATATAATGGAAAATATCCAGTGTAGCCCGCTTGATCTTTATTTATTTATTTATTTATTTATTTCATCCATTCAGGCTTTCCGAAGCCTTCAAATTCTTCATCAATAACTTTTTCGAATTCAGGTGATTCAACAGCTGCTTTAATATCTTTAGCAAATGTAGCATCTAAATCTTTTGTATTAACAACTACACGGTTACGATATTGATCCAGCATATTTTCTAGTTGTAGTGCATTCAATAAATCCATTTTAGCTGCTAGTGCGAAGTTACCAGGAACAGCTGATAAGTCTACACTGTCAACAGCGCGAGGTAGCTGTGCTGCTTCAATCGTTTCGAATTTCAGATTTTTAACATTATTTGTCACATCTTTATCAGACACAGTTAATGGGTCTGCATCTTCATCAATTTCAATTAGACCAGCATCTTTTAAAATTAAGAAAGCACGAGCTGCGTTGGTAGGATCATTTGGAATAGCAATTGTTGCACCATCTGTAATGTCTTCCAAACTGTCAAATTTATTCGAATAAATGCCCATTGGAGCAGTTGGCACAGAAATTAACTCAGATATCTCTATGTTATTTTGTTCGGCAAAAGATTCCATGTAAATTTTATGTTGAAACAGATTTGCATCAATGCTTCCTTCTGCTAACGCATTATTAGGCTGTACATAGTCTGTGAATTCTGTAACTTCTACTTTATACCCTTTATCTTCTAGAATTGGTTTTATTGCTTTTTCCACCATATCTGCATAAGGACCAGATGTTGCACCTATATTAATCTCTTTTTTATCACCACTGTCGGCATTGTCTTTCTCTTCTCCACATGCACTTAGTACACTAAATGATAATAGTAATAGAATTCCTAAAAGTAATTTTTTCATTGTCTTTTCCTCCTAAGGTATATATGTTTAACGCTTATCCAGTGCTTTTGACAGTTTATCTCCGAAAAATTGGATGATTTGGACTAAGCAGATGAGAACAACAACAGTTGTAATCATTACAGTATTATCATAACGATAATAGCCATACTGAATGGCAAGGTCACCAACTCCGCCGCCGCCGACAATTCCTGCCATGGCTGAATAAGCAATTAAATTTATAATCGTAATGGTAATACCTTGAATGATTCCTGGTCTTGCTTCAGGTATCAATACTTGCCAAATAATCATCCAGGGCGATGCCCCAATAGCTACAGAAGCTTCAATTACCCCTTTATCAATCTCTCGAAAAGCTTGTTCCACTATTCTTGCAAAAAAAGGAATGGCAGCAACGGATAAAGAAACCGAAGCAGCAGTAGGTCCAATGGTTGTGTTTGTAATCCATTTTGCTAAAGGTAATAGTGCAATTAATAGGATGATAAATGGAATGGAGCGGACCATATTTACAACAAACCCTACAATATTTTTAATAATGGGATTTTCTAGAAATAATCCTTTATCTGTAACAAATAGAAGAATTCCTATCGGTAAACCCACAATAATAGCCACAACAATAGAAATACCAACCATATATAATGTTTCAAAAAAAGCAGAATTTAAATCAGGAAGTAATTCTATAATATAATGCCAATCAATACTAAGAGGCATGGTGGATCACCTCCACGTTTTTAGTACGACCTTTAATATACGCAATCGCTTTTGTAATTTCATCATCAGCACCTGTTAATTCCATAATAAAAATTCCAAGTGGGTTGTTTTGAATGTATTCAATCTTTCCATGAAGAATATTTCCTTTAACTGAATATTGTTGGAAAG
The DNA here is from genome assembly GCF_052064465.1 of Niallia sp. HCP3S3_B10. Classification (NCBI taxonomy): domain Bacteria; kingdom Bacillati; phylum Bacillota; class Bacilli; order Caryophanales; family Bacillaceae; genus Niallia; species Niallia sp. HCP3S3_B10. Next base: position 20,596 of record NZ_JBQHVO010000031.1, read on the forward strand.
CATCCGATATAATTCCTTCTTCTGCAATAACTCCTTGGAAGGTAACCTTAATAATTTTTCCTGTTCGTTCTTCTAATAGATGGCTTGGTAATTCAAATTGAAGAATGCTATTTACAAAACTTTTTGTAAGTTCTTGTCTTGGGTTAGCGAACATATCGTATACAGGCCCTTCTTCAATTACCTTTCCAGCTTCCATAACAGCCATGCGATCACAAATATCTTTTACAACTTCCATTTCATGGGTGATTAAAACGATGGTTAAGCCAAGTTCCTTATTAATTTTTTTTAACAATGCTAGAATTGATTTCGTTGTACTTGGATCCAGAGCAGAAGTTGCCTCATCACAAAGGAGAACGGTTGGGTTATTGGCAAGTGCCCTTGCAATCCCTACCCTTTGTTTTTGCCCACCACTTAATTGGGCAGGAAAGACGTCTTTTTTATCGGTTAATCCTACCATATCGAGTAGCTCTAAAACCCGGGTATGGATTTTTTTTGATGGTAAATTTGCCGCTTTAAGAGCGAAAGCGATATTTTCATATACGGTTTTACTACTAACAAGATAGAAGTGTTGGAAGATCATTCCTATTTTTAATCGAGCAGCTCTTAATTGTCTTTGATTCAATTTTGTTAAAGATATATTATCGATAATGATTTCGCCACTAGTAGGCTTTTCCAATAGATTAAGACAACGAAGAAGCGAGCTTTTTCCAGCACCGCTATAGCCTACGATTCCAAAGATTTCTCCTTTTTGTATGGATAAGGAAACATGGTCTACACCTATAACTTGTTCTTTCTTTGTGTTATATACCTTCACCAAATCGTTAATTTGTATCATTAGAAACTTCAAATCCCCCTTTACATGAACATTTTTCGACTATACTAGAATGTTAAAACCTCCTATAACATAAAAAAACTTCTTTCATTTGAAAGAAGTATCGTATGCATATAGCCGATCTTATCTTTCAGAATAAGTAATTCTGCAGGAGTTAGCACCTTCCTTTAGGAAAGGAGGTTGCTGGATGTCATCGGGCCTGTTCCCTCAATCTCTCTTGATAAGTAAATATGAAATTTTCACTAAATGAATAATAAAACTAAAATACTGAATTGTCAATATAAATTTACAATTTGCAACACACTAAAAGCTTGATTGGATCCCACTTTTTGAACTATGTTCTTTAAGTAGATATATGATAGAATGGTTTTTAGCAAAATGGAACAAAGGGTGACAGAATGAATAGTCAAGAAATGAATTTAGAATTTGTGCGTCTGTTAAATGAATGGGATCCCTTTTCAATAGGGGAAGGGAATTATGATACCGAAATTGCTGATATTCTACAAGCAATCCACGATTTAGATAAGGAAGAAGAGTTAGCAAATGCTATCCAAGCAATTTATGAATTTTCTTTTGAAGAAACGATTCCTTTGGAGAAGTGCTTCACAATCTCGAAAAAACTTATGACCATAAAACGTAGCGGCATCTGTTCACTATAAGGACAGGAAGATGTGTTTAAACAATCTTTATCTGGTCTGAATTCATTCTGTTGGCAAAGTTTAAACTTCGCCTTCGGGTGGATTCCTATCATTAATCCAATGGAAAATGTTCTTTACGCTACCTCTTTTAGAAGCAATGGAGATTAACTAAAAACGAAAGCCCAAAATTAAAAATGTACGAAAAGTTTAGGGATAATTTGATATAATGAGAATATTTCAAGGCGAGCAGGAGGATGAACATGAAATTAACAGAAAAAGAAATTGAGATTGCTGAAATTCTGGAAAAAGATGCAAGGGTATCGGACGAAGATATAGCAAAAATGATAGGTGTAGAGTTAGAAAAAACAAAAGAAATGATTACTAAATTAGAGACAGAAAGTATAGTTGTGCGCTATACGTCCATTGTTGATTGGTCAAAAGTGGAAGGTCATGAAGGGGTTACCGCCATGATTGACGTCAAGGTTACTCCTAAAAGAGGTGTTGGCTTTGATGATGTTGCACAAAGAATTTATCGATTCAAGGAAGTTAAGTCTCTCTATTTAATGTCTGGGGCATATGATTTATCGGTAATTATTGAAGGGAAATCCATGAATGAAGTGGCAAGATTTGTTTCCGAAAAGCTATCAACTCTTGATTCTGTAATTTCGACCACTACTCACTTTATTTTGAAACAATATAAGCATGATGGAACAATATTTGAACCTTCAGATGATGATAAAAGAATTGTGGTGTCACCATAATGAAGCAAACAAAAAGCTATATTGCACAGAAAGTAGAGGAAATGAAGCCATCTGGAATACGCAGATTTTTTGATCTAGCATCCAGTATGGAAGGAGTTGTTTCTCTCGGTGTAGGAGAACCAGACTTTGTTACTTCTTGGTCAACAAGAGAGGCAGCAATTTTATCACTGGAACAAGGATATACCTCTTATACTGCCAATCCAGGGCTATTAGAGCTTCGCGAGGAAATTAGTCATTATATGAAAAAAAGATTTTTGGTTTCCTATGAACCGACTTCTGAAATAATCGTTACTGTTGGTGCTAGTCAGGCAATAGACATCGCTTTACGGGCTATACTTAACCAGGGAGAAGAAGTTATTGTTGTAGAACCGTGCTTTGTTTCTTATGCACCATTAGTAACCCTAGCTGGGGGAGTGCCAATTCCTGTTCAAAGCTTAAAAGAGAATGATTTCAAAATCAAGCCACATCAGTTAGAAGAGGTAATAACCGACCGTACAAAAGCAATAATGATTTGTTCGCCGAATAATCCTACAGGAACAACCCTTTCAAAAGCTGAGTTAGTAAACATCGTGGAAGTTGCAGAAAAACATGATTTGCTTATTCTTTCTGATGAAATATATGCAGAGCTTTGCTATGATGAAGAATATACAAGTACAGCAGCAATAAATAGCGCGTGGGAGCGTACCATTCTTCTATCTGGTTTTTCGAAGGGGTTTGCAATGACTGGTTGGAGATTAGGGTTTGTGTGTGGACCAGAGGAATTAATCCAAGCGATGCTGAAAATCCATCAGTACAGTTTAATGTGCGCGCCGACAATGGCACAATATGCTGGACTTGAAGCATTAAGAAGTGGTCAAAATGATGTCGAAGAAATGAAGAAAAGTTATCGACGCAGAAGGAATTTTATTGTGCAATCTTTAAATGACATGGGGCTAAATTGCCATTTGCCTGGAGGAGCTTTTTATGCGTTTCCTGATATAACCGCAACAAAGATGACATCTGAAACATTTGCTGAAAAGCTATTGATAGAAGAGAAGGTAGCGGTTGTACCAGGTAGTGTTTTCGGAGAAAGTGGAGAAGGGCATGTTCGGTGTTCATATGCTTCCTCGTTACAACAATTGCAGGAAGCAATGAAAAGAATGAATCGTTTTGTAGAGAAACATACGCATTAAGCTAAAAAGAGGTGTTTTAAAAGAAAATCTTCACCATACATTATGTTGTGGATTTTCTTTTATGACACCTTTTTTTATATGAAACGTGTAGTTCAGTCATCATTGATAGTATGACCTAATGGGGTTTACTCGTACATTCAAGACAATAGATTACACAAATTATATAAGGGAATTATATTAGTGAAAATAAATCCTTTTGTATAAATGTCAGATATGTGATATAATCTTATAATGCGTATAAAAGGAAATATTAATATAAACAATTAGGAGTGTTCTCATGTCAGATAAAATCGAAGTTGGAAGTGTTATTAAAGGAAAGGTTACAGGTATTCAGCCTTACGGAGCGTTTGTTTCTTTGGATGAAAATACACAAGGTTTAGTTCATATCTCTGAAGTAACACATGGTTACGTAAAAGATATCAATGAGTTTTTAAAAGTTGGAGATGAAGTGAACGTTAAAGTTCTTTCCATTGATGAAAATGCTGGTAAAATTGGTCTTTCTATCCGCGCTACAGAAGAAGCACCTGCACAACCAGAAGCTGCAAAAGCAAAAAAACCTCGTCCTAAACGTCAAACAGCTGCTTCTGTAGCTGAAACAGAAAACGTACAAGGCTTCAATACATTAAAAGATAAATTACAAGAATGGATTGAACAATCTAATCGTAATGATTTAATTAAAAAATAATTAGTTTTATAAAAAAAGACTGTTGAAAAGGCTAATGCTTCATTTGATTTCATTTGAGGGCTGCTGCTTTGGGGCAGTCTTTTTTTTGTCGTTTTTGCTATTATTAAGCAGGTTATTGACACATAATAAAAGCATAAAATGAATTTTTAGAAAATAGCGCTAATAAAATCTATCCTTCTTTAATAAAATCAGCTAAAGTTAATGTAAAGGTCTTTACATATATAAATGGGGAAGGATGATTGGATGGTTCAAGAATTTAAATCTACTTCATTAATAGAACAGTCAGAGAAATATGGAGCGAAAAATTATAATCCATTGCCAATAGTGATTTCCGAAGCAGAAGGTGTTTGGATAACTGATCCAGAAGGAAATAAATATATGGATATGTTAAGTGCTTATTCTGCTTTAAATCAAGGTCATCGTCATCCGAAAATAATTGAAGCCTTGAAGAGACAGGCAGATCGTGTTACTTTAACATCACGGGCTTTTCACCATGATCAATTAGGTCCTTGGTATGAAAAAATAAGTACACTAACGAACAAAGAAATGGTTCTACCGATGAATACTGGAGCAGAAGCGGTAGAAACGGCTATTAAAGCTGCAAGAAGATGGGCTTATGATTGTAAAGGTGTAGAAAAAGATAAAGCAGAATTAATTGTGTGTGAGGGGAATTTTCACGGAAGAACAATGGGAGCTGTATCCCTTTCCTCTGATGAGGAGTATAAGCGGGGATTTGGACCGATGCTACCAGGTATAAAGATAATCCCCTATGGTGATATAAATCGATTGAAAGAAGCTATTACAGAGCATACGGCGGCATTCATTGTTGAACCAATTCAAGGAGAAGCTGGAATCATCATTCCTCCCGAAGGTTTCATGGAAGCGGCATATCAATTATGTAAGGAAAACAATGTCCTCTTTATTGCCGATGAAATTCAAACAGGTCTATCGAGAACAGGTAAATTATTTGCAAGTGAATGGTATGGGATTGAACCAGATATGTATATATTAGGTAAAGCACTGGGAGCTGGTGTATTTCCTATCTCATGTGTGGTTGCAGATAAGAACATATTAGGAGTATTTAATCCAGGTTCCCACGGATCAACATTTGGAGGCAATCCAATGGCATGCGCTGTATCCATTGCTGCATTAGATGTAATCGTAGAAGAGAATTTAACAGACCGTTCTGCAAACTTAGGAAATTATTTCCTGGAAAAATTAGCTGAAATTAACAATCCGATTATTAAAGATATTAGAGGAAGAGGATTATTTATAGGGGTAGAATTAACGGTTGAAGCTAGACCCTATTGTGAAAAGCTAAAAGAAGTAGGTTTATTATGTAAAGAAACACATGAAACGGTCATCCGTTTTGCACCTCCATTAACGATTACCATTGAAGAGTTAGATTGGGCTTTAGAGCGAATTAAGCAAGTATTAAATGTAAACAATCAATAAAATAAAAATATATAGTTAAAAGCTGGCTGGAAGGTCAGCTTTATTAAGTTAGATGGATAAAGTGATAGATACCTAATAAAGAAGCTTCTCCTTACTTGGGGCTTACTATAGGATAAGTGATCAAGAGGATACATATACTATTTGTCGGCTGCATAAGCTTAATCTTTTGATTTTCATAGAAGTTTGTTTAATAATAAGTCATACACTAGGTTTTACATTATTAATTCTTAAAAAATGGAATGGAGGCATTTATTTGGAAAACTTTATTTTTTATAATCCGACAAAACTTATTTTTGGTAAAGGTCAATTAGAACAATTAAAAGATCAATTAGCCTCATATGGGAAGAAGATTCTCTTCGTTTACGGTGGGGGAAGTATTAAGAAAAATGGTCTATACGATAAAGTAATGACTATTTTAAATGAAAATGGCAAAGAAGTATTTGAATTATCTGGTGTAGAGCCAAATCCCCGATTAACTACTGTACAGCGTGGAGTTGATATTTGTAAAACAGAAGGAATCGATTTTATATTAGCCGTCGGTGGAGGAAGTGTTATTGACTGTACAAAGGCCATTGCTGCAGGTGCAAAATTTGATGGCAACCCATGGGAGTTTATTACAAAAAAAGCAGCTCCAAAAGCAGCTTTACCGTTTGGAACAGTTCTAACACTAGCTGCAACTGGGTCAGAAATGAATGCAGGCTCTGTTATTACAAATTGGGAAACGCAAGAAAAAGTTGGCTGGGGAAGTCCATTTACATTCCCTGTGTTTTCTATTCTAGATCCGGAAAATACTTATACAGTTCCTAAAGATCAAACGATTTATGGAATCGTGGATATGATGTCACATGTTTTTGAACATTATTTCCACCTAGAAGAGCATACAGAACTTCAAGATTATATGTGCGAATCTGTATTGAAAACGGTCATAGAGTTTGGTCCGAAGCTTGTTAATGACTTAGACAATTATGAATATCGAGCTGCAATTTTATATTGTGGAACGATGGCTCTTAATGGAATGCTTAATATGGGGTACCGTGGAGACTGGGCTTCACATAACATTGAGCATGCTGTTTCTGCCGTATATGATATACCTCATGGTGGTGGCCTTGCAATCCTATTTCCTAATTGGATGAAACATAACTTATCTGTAAAACCGGAACGCTTTAAACAATTAGCTGTTAGAGTGTTTGGGGTGGATCCTGAAGGGAAAACAGCGGAAGAAGCTGGACTTGAGGGAATTGAGAAGCTTCGTGCTTTTTGGAATGACTTAGGGGCACCTTCTCGTTTGGCTGATTACGATATTGATGATAGTAAGCTTGATTTAATGGTCCAAAAAGCAATGGTAAATGGTGGATTTGGTAATTTTAAAGTGTTGAACGACAAAGATGTTTTAGCGATTTATAAAGCATCTTTATAAAAGAATAAATGAAAAAACATACAAACAATTTATGCTAATTGTTTGTATGTTTTTTCGCTGGAATAATCGTATTCCCTTTCTTATGGGGATAATAGAGAATTAAAAATGAAAAATTGGTGAAAAATGAAAAAAAAAGAAGTTGTATCCGTTTTCATAATGAGTTCTATCTTGATTCCTTTTTCTACTTCCGATAAAGTGGAAGAGGAGTATAAATAAATATTATAATTGGAGGATCATTTATGACACACGTTCGTTTTGATTACTCAAAGGCATTAAGTTTCTTTGGAGAGCACGAAATTACATATTTAGAAGATGCAGTGAAAGTTGCCCATCATTCCTTACATGAAAAAACTGGACAAGGAAGCGATTTTCTTGGATGGATAGATCTTCCTGTTGATTATGATAAAGAAGAATTTGCTCGCATTCAAAAAGCGGCAGAAAAAATTAAAAGTGACTCAGAAGTTTTGCTTGTAATTGGTATCGGCGGTTCTTACCTTGGAGCTCGCGCTGCGATTGAAATGCTAAATCACAGTTTCTATAATTCTTTATCAAAAGAAAAAAGAAACACACCACAAATTATCTTTATTGGAAAAGATATTAGCTCTACATATATGAGTGATGTCATTGATTTCCTTGGGGATAAAGATTTCTCTATTAATGTTATTTCTAAATCTGGAACAACTACAGAACCAGCTATTGCATTCCGTATTTTCCGTAAATTATTAGAACAAAAATATGGAGTAGAAGAAGCAAGAACAAGAATTTATGCTACTACTGATAAAGCAAGAGGTGCATTAAAAACGCTTGCTACAGAAGAAGGATATGAATCATTTATTATTCCTGATGATGTTGGTGGACGTTATTCTGTTTTAACACCAGTTGGTTTATTACCAATCGCTGTTAGTGGCGCTGATATTACAGCAATGATGGAAGGTGCAGCAGCAGCTAGAACTGATTTCGGTACATCAGAATTGAAAAACAACATTGCCTATCAATACGCAGCAGTTCGTAATGTTCTTTATAACAAAGGAAAAACAATTGAAATGTTGATTAACTACGAACCAGGATTACAATATTTCTCCGAATGGTGGAAGCAATTGTTTGGCGAAAGTGAAGGAAAAGACCAAAAAGGTATTTATCCTTCTTCTGCAAACTTCTCAACTGACCTACATTCATTAGGACAATATGTTCAAGAAGGTCGTCGTGATATTTTTGAAACAATTGTAAAAGTGGACAAGCCTCGTCATGAGCTTGTTATTGAAGCAGAAGAAAATGATTTAGATGGATTAAATTATCTTGCTGGTCAAACTATTGACTTTGTTAACAATAAAGCGTTTGAAGGAACACTTCTAGCACATACAGATGGAGGAGTACCAAACCTAATTGTTAGCATTCCGGAAATGAATGAGTATACGTTTGGATATCTAGTATACTTCTTTGAAAAAGCTTGTGCGATTAGTGGTTATTTATTAGGTGTGAACCCATTTGATCAACCAGGAGTTGAAGCATACAAAGTTAATATGTTTGCTTTACTTGGTAAACCAGGATTTGAAGAGAAAAAGGCTGAACTAGAAAGTCGTTTATAAGTCATATTAAAAGAGCTATCGATAACTCAGAAATTCTAAGTTATCGATAGCTTTTTTTATTCCATTACCTTCTATTTGTGGTCCCATATGTTTAAAGAATTCTTATAAGGTTAAATAAATAGAAATGGTTAATAGAAGGAGGAATTAGAAATGCTAGTTGAAAAAGAACAGGTAGTTATTAAATCATTACAGGAATGTATGATTGTATGTAATCATTGCTTAAATGAATGTTTAGCTGAAGATAATGTGTCGGCAATGGTTGATTGTATTCATTTAAATAGAGAATGTATCCAGTTCTGCAGTTATCTTGAACAAGCTATTATTAGAAAGTCACCGTATGCCAAAGAGTTCGCAGAAATTTGTCTATCTGTTTGTGAGGATTGTGCTACTGAATGCAAAAAACATGATCATCGTCATTGCCAATATTGTGCGCAAATTTGTATGGAGTGTGTAGATGCTTGTAAATCATTTCTAGAATCTTAAAATATTGTATGGAAGGAATGCTACGAGCTAATGAAAGCAAAGCCCTAGTTTCTTCATGCAGTGAGTTATAGAATACATTCAATTTTTTCATATTCTGATGCATACTGCTTTTTGTTGGCAAAGCAGTATGCATTGGAAAACTGACATCTCTGGCACTAAGTAATAATAATTAATTCATCCTTTTCTTCCAATACAAAGGAAGAGTTGGGATTTAGATAACTAGTTCCCCCTCTTTTCACTCCTAACAATAACTTCCCATTTGCTAATAAATAATGATTTAATGTCAAATAATCCACTAATTCTTCATTAATATTTTTTAGAGGAATAAATTGAAGTTTTTTATCTTTTAGTTGATTTAAAAGCTCTAGAAATGCAATCATCGTGTCTTGTGAATTTAAGCTATTATGCATAACGAAACTTGTTAGACTATTTGTTTCAATAATTTCATCTGCTCCAGCTCTTTTAGCATTCTGTACTTGTTCTGTAGTAAGTATTTCAACAATACATGGTAAATTTGCATTCAGCCCTTTTATCGCGAGTAAGGTTAAAATCGAATGCATATCTGCTTGCAGTTCTTCTTTGTTTTGGTCTGCAGTTATTATAACCTTATGAGCAGTCAGTATATTAGCCTTTAGTAAAACATAATCTAAATTAGAATTTCCTTTTACAAAATGTATTTTTTCAGGTACTGGATTAGTAGCTAAGGACTCGTCGATTAATGTAACAGGAATATTTTCTCGATCTTTAATAATGGAATGAATCATTAGCTTTGACCGCTCATTCCAACCAATGATAATCAAATGATTTTGTCCTCTATAGGTTGATTTTCCTTCTAAATAGGCATTTTGTTTAGCTACAGCTGCAGTAGCCAATGTCACTAAATAGGTAGAAAGGAACCCTACGCCTGTTAATATTAATGCAATGCCCGTTAATCTTCCAAGAATCGTTATAGGAGCATAGTCACCATAGCCAACTGTGGAGGTTGTTATAATTGCCCACCAAATTCCTTCAAATAAAGTGGGAAATGTTTCTGGCTCAATCCAGGTGATAAAGAACCCAAATAGGATAATAATAGTTAAAGAAATCGTTAATACACGTATACTCAACGGCAATCTTAAAAATCTTGAGAGCATGGAATTAGGCAAAGTAGACACCTCTTAAAGTTGTTATCCTTTGCATTATTGACCAATAAAAAAGCTTTCATAATCATATGAAAGCTTTTTTATCCAGTATTCTTAAAGTGCTATATGATAAAAATTAGCAATTGTTTGTTGTTCTTCTCTCAGAATTTCATAATTATTCAAGTTAGACAGCATTCCTTTAATAATAGGAATCCTTGGCTTATCGGCATCAATTTCTGTCATTAACACTTCCATTGTTACTTCGATCTCTTGTTTAGTTGAAAGGTGCTCGACTTTACTTAGAATCGAGTTAACAGCATTGATAATTTGCTGGTGGCTATCTTCTAGAAAGTTTATCTTAGGTTTCTTTATAATATATTTTATAAAATCATTAGATATTAGTGGTGGCTCGTTATTTGCATCCATATCCGATATAATAGAATCTAATCTTTTCAAAAGATAATTGGAAATATCTTTTGTTGAAACATTGCTTGATTCTAGAATTACAATTTTTAAAAAAGAATGGACAAGGCCTTCCTGAATTATTAGAAGGTCTAGAAGGTATTTTTTCTTCTCTTCACCATAAATAGCATGGAGACCTTTGAGATGATAATTTTGCATTTCTGATTGCATGCGTAATAATAAATCTTTAATAGAGCTATTTAATGGGATTGCCTGTTCTTTTGACTGCATGATGATAAATTCTTTATGCTTTAAGGCGTGGCTAAACATAAAAGTAAGCTGATCCATGTATTTTTCTCTAGCAGGGATTGATTTTAGGCTGATTTCTTCAAAAATATTAATTAGTTCATCATAATAATATTGCAAAATTTTATAAAGAAGAGATTCCTTTGATTTAAAATATAAATAAAAGGCGCCTTTTGATATCCCACAATCACTTGCAATTTCTTGTACAGATGTTGAAGAAAATCCCTTTTGTGCAAAAAATTTTATTGCTGAATCAATAATTATTTTTTCTTTTTCTTTCACGTATTTTCCTCCTACGCTTATAGGAAATAATTAAATGACTAGTTGGTCAAATTGTCCCGAATTCATGACTAAGTAGTCAAATTATATAGTATATAACAAAAGAAAGCAAATGAATAGGATTTTCTAAGTCATGCTTGTATGAATATAAAGGAGCTTTTTACATTGTACGAATGAAGGATTTGCTATATGATAATAGTTATCACTAGGCTGACGAGTGGAAAAGTCGAGTAATCCAATTGGTAAAATTAATTATTTATATGCTATTTACTTGACGCTCTATCCTTATGATTATAAACTTACTTACATATAGTAAGTATCATGAGGCTTACTGATTTTCACATCCAATACGGATGATTAGTGGAAGAAAATTCTACATGATATATTTATATTGCTAATACAAAATAAAGAATACAACAGACAATAAAGGAGATTTTCGGATGGATCAAAATATTATCGATCTTCTTCAAAATAAAATGGAAATAATCGCATTTAATGAAGAGCAGAATTTAAGTTTAGTTGGACCAGTAAAACTGCCAGTACAACTGGGCGACCAAGTAGAAGTTTTTCAATGGTATACATGGTTACCAATCAATAAAAACCAAACGAAAGAAGAAGTCTTACGTTCATTACCGAATTTAAGCTTAGCTGAATATCAGCAATCATCTGTTTTAGTATATGGTGACTTCGCTAATGATGAAAATGCTTTAATACGTATGCATAGTATTTGTCATACTGGTGATATTTTTGGAAGTAAGAGATGTGATTGTGGATATCAATTAAAAGAATCAATGCGCATGATAGTGGAGAATGGGAATGGTGCCCTTTTCTATTTGGCAAATCATGAAGGCAGGGGGATTGGTTTATTTACAAAATCTCTCGCTTATATTTTACAAGAAAATGGGTTAGATACCGTTGAGGCAAATCTTGCACTTGATTTTCCAGATGATATGAGAAGTTATGAAGCACCGATAAAAGTACTTCAAGCTCTTCGACAAAAACCAGTGAAGTTAATTACAAATAACCCCAAAAAATTAGAGGCTCTAAAGAAACTTGGGCTTACAGCAGAGGAAAATGTTCCGTTATGGGGGGATGTTTCACCCTTTAATGAGAATTATTTAAAGACGAAAGTAAATAAATCTGGTCATATTCCTTTGAAAAATACAGTTACCATTTAAGGAGCATAGGTATGAAGCATGATCAAGAGTATATGAAGTTAGCATTGGAGCTTGCAGAATCTGCATTAGGTAAGACAAATCCCAATCCAGTAGTAGGTGCTGTGATTGTAAAGGATGGGGTAATTGTCGGCACAGGTCTTCATCGTAAAGCTGGGGAACCACATGCTGAGGTTCACGCTTTTAATATGGCAGGAGACCATGCAATGGATGCAACACTATATGTAACCTTGGAGCCTTGCTCGCATTATGGAAAAACACCTCCATGTGCATTGCTGGTTAAAAATTCAGGGGTAAAGAGAGTGGTTGTTGCAACAGAAGATCCTAATCCTCAAGTTGCTGGTCGAGGTATTAGCATCATAAGAGAAGCAGGAATTGAAGTGGAAGTTGGGATTTTAAAAAAAGAGGCACAGCAATTAAATGAGCGTTTTATTCATAATATGATACACGAAATGCCCTTTGTTATTTCAAAAGTTGCCATGACCTTGGATGGTAAAATTGCCACACATACTGGACATAGTCAATGGATTACTGGAGAAACAGCAAGAAAAGAAGTGCATCTTTTAAGAAACAAAGTAGATGGTATATTAATTGGTGTTGGGACAGTATTAGCAGATAATCCAAAATTGACAACCCGATTAGATGGACCTTCAAAGAACCCGATTCGAATTATCTTGGACACGAATTTACGAACACCCTTAAATGCTAATATAACAGATTGTAAAGAGGCACAAACGATCATTGTTACGGCTGCAAATATTGATTCAGAGAAAGCAATGGCATTGAAAGGAAAGGGAGTTGATTTGCTAGCTGTCTCTTCTATTAATGGAAAATTAGATTTAAAAAATGCATTACAACAATTATACAAAATCGGAATAACGGATATCCTTCTTGAAGGTGGAAGTGAAGTAAATGCAAGCTTTATGCGCGAGGGACTAATTCAAAAGTATTTAGTATATATTGCTCCTAAAATAGCAGGGGGGGCTAATTCCTATACGCCATTTAGAGGGGAAGATATCGAAAAAGTCGATGAGGCGGTTCCATTACGTTTTGAAAAGACGGAATGGATAGGAGAAGATATTAAAATAACTGCTTATCCGATAAGGAATGCATAGAATCTATGTGGAGGAAATAAATGAAGTTCGGATTTGATATAGATGATACGCTGATCAATTTAAGACAGCATGCCTTTAATATTTATAATAAAAAGCTTAAAAAGAATATTCCATTAGCAAGCTTTCATGCATTGAAAACGGTAGAAATTCACGAACCATTTGGATTGAATGCTATCGAAGGAAAGCAACTATGGGATTCACTTCGAGAAGAAATATATTTTACAGATTGTTCGCCTTTTCCTGGAGCTGTTGAAGCTTTAAATGAACTTGTTCATAATGGCCATCAAGTTTATTATATTACAGCGCGAAATAAACAATTTGCAACAAAAACAAAGGAGTGGATGAAGGAGATAGGTTTTCCTGTTGTGGATCATCACTTTTATTGCGGAATGGAAGATCATGAGAAAATAACGATTATTCAAAATCTCAAATTAGATTATTATTTTGACGATAAGCCAGCTGTTCTGGAAACGCTCATAGATCATTCTACACAGCTTTATGTGAAAGACCATCTTTATAATGAGCATCTTGAATGGAATCGAATAAAGGATTGGAAAGAGCTAAAGCAATTATATTAGTTTCTTACTCCAAAAATAAATGAGGCTGGGGTATAAGCATCTCAACTAATAATAAACACGAACTATAATGTGATTAATGTTATTTAGTTTTGTCCCAGCCCCATTTATTCTTATTTTATCGGAGTCTTATAGCTTCATTCCGATTCTGCTTTTATATCGTTTGATAAGGATTTGGCAGTCTACACTTGCAACGCCTTTTGTTGCATAAAGCTTATTTGTTAAAAATGTCTCCATCTCTTGGTTATCGTAAAATATGCCGTGCATATGTAATTTACTTGGACCAGTCATATGATATAGGCTGGTGACAGCAGGATCCTCTGCCAGTGTTCTTGCAACTTCCTCTAAATAGGATGGTTCCACATCTACATTAAAAAAAGCAGACACTGTTTTCCCAACTTTAGCAGGATTAATGACCGTTGTGAATTGCTCAATAATTCCTTTTTCAAAAAGCGTATTCACTCTTGTTTGAACAGCTACTCGTGAAATACCGATTTCTTTGCCGATATCAGTATAAGAAATGCGGCTGTTCTCGTGTAGTAGCGACAATATCTGTCTATCTATTTTATCTAGCTTGATATTAGGCACATAAAAATTTTTATCCATAAAAAAATCCTCCAACAAAAGATTCATCTACTTTCCAAATCTAAGTTTAGCTCAAGTGAGGAACAACAAGCCCTCCATAAAGAAAGGCAAGAACAATAACTATTGCTGGGTGTACTTTCCATTTTTGTAACAATAAAAAAGCGATTAATGCAATCGCTGCAGATTGAATGATCCCGATGGAATGGTAGGAATCTTGAAACATCTCAAACGTCAATACAAGCATTAAAGCAGTAATAACTGGTTGTACAAGCAGGGTCATCCCTTTTACAATCATTGAGTCCTTATGTTTCCTCATTAGTTTTAATAAAAAGATAAGCCCTATAGCAGAAGGTAGAATCGTTGCTATTAACGCAACAGCAAATCCTCCCCATCCACCTACTCCATAGCCTACATAGGCAGCGATCTTTGTAGCAACTGGTCCTGGTAACGCATTAGCAAAAGCCAACATATTGGAGAATTCGGTGTTAGATAGCCAATTGTATCGATTAACTATTTCTTCATACATTAAGGGGATAGAAGCTGGGCCACCACCATATCCTAATAAATTAGCTACTAGGAAACTGAGAAAAATACTCACAAAAATCATATTTACATTCCTCTTTCTTTTTTATGTAAGAATTTCTGTTTTAATTTAAAATGGAAGGCTCCATAGGTTAGAAAAATGAGTACGACAATACCAGGGTGTATCGAAAATGTTTGTAATAAGAGGAGACAGACAATTGTTAAGCCGATACCAACATAGATTCCTAGTCCTTTCACTGCTTTTTCTCCAAATTCATATGCCATTAAGCCAAGCATTACCGAAATTACAGGTACAACTGCCGAGACCATACTTGTTATTATTGGCGAATGACTAAGAATAGATATAAATGAAAATAAGAATACCATAGCTAAACAAGTCGGCAAGATGTGAGCGAAGACGCTAACAATTGCTCCAACGGTCCCTTTTTGACGATAGCCTAAATAGGCGGCAATTTTCGTTGCAATTGGTCCAGGAAGAGTGTTCGCAATGGCTAACACATCCCCAAACTCCTCATTATCCATCCACTTATACTTAGTCACCGCTTCGTGACGAAATAATGGGATTACGGAAGGGCCTCCACCAAATCCAAAAATACCTGAACGTAGCATCGCTAGAATTAAATCTTTATACATATAATTATTTCTCCTTTCTTTACAATTGAAACGACAGAGGGGAATCATCATTACGATACGTAATTATAATATCACTTATTTCGATAATATGTTTAAATAATATGTAAAAACAATACTAATGGGAAGTAAAGTTGCAGTAGTATGTGCGTTGAAAAATAAATCAACATATAATAAAATGATAAAAATATATTTAAAATTAGAGTTATCTTTCTCTAGCTTTCGTAAATAACCATTCATTATACCATTCCTATGCACGATGAATTAAATATTAGTATAGTTGGTGTTGATTTTATTGCAGAATGATCTGTTTACAAGAAACAATTTATACGAAAGTAGCCTTCCTTAAGTAGGTTTGTTGTAGCACTTTGTAAAATGTGAATATTCGGAATTAACGAGGAGGGATTTGTTCTTGAGAGATAAATTGGAAAAAAGAATTAGAGTTTCTGCGAAAAAAGAACTTGCTGATTTAGTAATTACCAATGCAAAAATTGTCAATGTTTTTACTGGTGAAATAATGACAGGAGACGTTGCGATCGCGGATGATACAATCGCTGGAATTGGTAGTTATAAAGGCAAAAGTATAGTTGATGCGAAAGGAAAGTATTTAATTCCTGGTCTTATTGATGGTCATGTACATATTGAAAGTAGTATGCTCACACCTCAGGAATTTGCGAAAATACTATTGTTGCATGGTGTAACCACAGTAATAACGGATCCACATGAAATTGCAAATGTTGCAGGTGCAGATGGCATTCAGTATATGTTAGATAAATCCGAAAATCTTCCATTGGATATTCGTGTGATGCTGCCATCTTGTGTACCTGCTGTTCCAGAAGATTCCAATGGTGCAACCTTATATGCAAAAGATTTAGAGGCTTTTTATTCCCACGAAAGAGTATTGGGATTGGCAGAAGTAATGGATTTTCCATCTGTATATGAGACGAACTTGAATATGATTGATAAGTTGGTGCTGACCAAAAAAAATAATCGCTTAATCGATGGTCACGCGGCAGGTATTGAAAGAGAAAAATTAAATGTTTATAGTGCTGCAGAAATCAGGAATGATCATGAAGCGACAACGTTACAAGAAGCAAAAGATCGTTTAGATTTAGGAATGTATCTAATGATAAGAGAGGGTACTGTTGCCAAAGATTTGAAAGCTTTATTGCCTGCTGTAACAACGAGAAATTCACGAAGATGTTTATTGGTAACAGACGATAAATTAGTAGATGATTTAATAGAAGAAGGTAGTGTAGATCATAGTGTGCGCATAGCGATAGAGCAAGGGCTAGACCCTATTATTGCCATTCAAATGGTGACAATTAATGCGGCTGAATGTTTTCGTTTAGAATCAATTGGAGCAGTATCTCCAGGCTATCAAGCTGATTTTCTGCTTGTCGATAATCTTGAAGAATTAACCATTCACAGTGTATTTAAAAAGGGTGAATGTGTGGTAGAAGATGGGAAACTACTAGAAGAGAAGCTAATTGAACATTCCTATTTGGCTACTAATTTACCGCCGATAAATTGTGCAAAAGTAACCTTAGATGATTTAAAACTTCCCTTAGCATCTGATTTATGTCATATTATCGAAATTATTCCGAATAGTATTGTTACAAATGAAGTAATTGAAAAAGTAGAAGTGGAGAATGGGAATTTTAAATCTTCTTTGAAGAAAGATCAACTGAAACTAGTTGTTGCTGAGCGACATCGCGAAACTGGAAATGTGGGAAAAGCAATAGTAAAAGGATTTGGATTTAAAAATGGTGCAATCGCCACAACTATTTCTCATGATTCCCATAATATCGTAGCAGTTGGAACAAGTGATGAAGACATATTGTTGGCAATTAATGAGTTGCAAAATATAAATGGGGGAATAGTGGTAGTATCTGAAGGATTAGTAGTTGCCACGCTCCCGTTACCGATTGCTGGGTTGATTTCAGATCAAGATTATTTAACCCTGTATGAACAGCTAAAGTCATTAAATCAAAAAGTAAAAATTCTGCAAGGAAATGATACGTTTAATCCTTTTCTAACCTTATCTTTTCTATCATTAACTGTAATTCCTACCTTAAAGCTTACAGACAAAGGATTATTTGACTTTCATTCTTTTACTTATAAAGATGTAGCAGTTACTAAATAATAGATTTTTTTCTTTTTTAATCTTTTGTTCATTATTTGTTCATAATTATTCGATATTCTATAAATAGGTTAAGAGTTTCCCCTCTTAAAATATATTTGACCCGAAAGAGATTTCGGGTTTTTTCTTTTTTAGCCCATGATTATCTTGATAATGTAGAGTTCTATATTGAATAATGGAAATTGAATGTTTAAAGTCGCCAAAAAAAGTGAATACTTTTATAAGGGTATACAAATTAATCAATATAGACATATAATTTATCATTAATTTAGTAATAATGAAAGCGTTTTCTGATATAATGAATGTATAGATCATCTACTTACTAATGAGGAGTGGATAATGATGGAAGAACAAGCAAATTTTTTTAATGGGCTAAAATGGGGAGTAATTATTAGTATACCTTTGTGGATTTCGTTTTTCGGCTGGATAAAGCTAATTATTAATATGGCATAATAGCATGGAAGTCTTCTTTAAGCTGTTTTTTATATAATCATGTAGAGCTGCAAAAACAAGGTATGGAAAGAATTATCTTTCCATGCCTTACTTAGATTAAGCTTGAGGAAGTGGTGGATCGATTCCAAGAACCTTCTCGCCATCTACTGTTAACCAAATATAGTAATGATCAATTTCTTTACCAATAATCTTTTCAATTTTTGCAATTAATTTTTCTTGAACATCAAAAGAAAGATTTGCAGTTTGGTCGCCTAGTGGCACATTTTTAAGACCAAGACTATCTGCAATTTGTCTTGCTTGATCATAAGATACCTCGATGTATTTGTCATACTCTGGTAAGTAAGCAGCTTCTGCTGGCTTTACTTGGAATGACACAATTAATACTACGGCTAGTAAACTCCATACTAACTTTTTCATAAAATCTCTCCCTTTTCATAATTTAATATTTTTTCTTTTAGTGCTATAAAAGTATCGACCACTAAGGGGTGATACATAGTACCCCGGTTATTTAGTATTTCTTGAAATGCTTCTTCGGCGGATTTTCCTTTTTTATATACTCTGTCTGTTGTCATTGCATCAAAGGAATCAACCACGGATATTATTGAAGCCTCAATGGAAATTTCATCTTTTTTTAAACCTTTAGGATAGCCTTTTCCATCATATCTCTCGTGGTGTTGCTCTACAATTAATCCAACTTCACAAAGAACAGGTATTTTTGTTTCTTCAAGTAAATCCCTACCAAATGTAGTGTGTTTTTTCATAATGTCCCATTCATCTTCTGTTAATTTAGATGGTTTTTGTAAAATTTCTAATGGAACTCTAACTTTACCAACATCATGAAAAAAAGAAGCAAGATTTAATCTAGTAATTTGTTTTCTATTAAGATCTAATGCTTCTCCAACTAACATTGAGTATTGTTTAATTCTCTCGCAATGATCTACTGTGTATCCATCTTTTTCTTCTATAGAAATAGCAAGTTCCATTAAATCCCTAGAACATTGACTGTAATAATGAAAAACTGGTTGACTAGTTACATAGATAAATTCAGTATTTTCTTCAGCTGTAAAAATACTATATTTTTGAATCGGGCTCTCAAAAAAAGCCTGTCCTGCTTTCATTTCAACTATATCATCATCTGTTCGATGAGATAATTTTCCAGAGAGTATATAAAAGTATTCAAAACCTTCCCAATTATCTTCAGGCGTCATTGCCCAACTAGAACCAGGTTGTAATTTATGATAGATTACCTCGGTTCCATCTCCAGCAGCCATTAACGAAATTTGGAGACCTTTAAAATAAACGGTTTCTATAAACTCACCTGCATTAATGATGCCCACAATTTATTCCCTCTCTCTTATACAATAAAAATAGATTGATATAATCTATATAATTTCAATTATAGTTATTTTAAATCATAAATAATGTAATTTTAATAGGTATATTAGATTATATTATATTCCGTTTGAAAAAGGGAGAATATTCTCGAAATTTGTTTAAACCCCAACAAAATAATTGTAACAAAAAATAATTGTAAATAATAGTATTTATTGAAAAAGCTATTATTAAGGGGAAGACAAAAAATTTAAAATTACTAGATAATAGAATGATAGACAAGTAACTCCCAATCAGTATAAATATTGGTAATAAAATCAAACCTTTGAATAACTTTTGATGATATTGTATGATAGAAAGTAACTATTAATATGTAAAAAGGGACTAACCGTTGCAAAGTGTCACTTTTTGCAACGGTTAGACCCTTAATCGCTATAGTTTTTAATTTTTTAAAGTTCCTTTTTGGTGGAATATCTACCGGGCTATTTAACATAAGTTAAATTAGATAATGGATATGTCGGTATCCATTAATCATTGTCGTTACGAGAATTTCCGCCTTTTCGGCCAATTTCTTGGTAGAATTCTTTATCGTGGTTATCAGAAGTTGCCTGTCCACCTTTTTTACCGATTTCTTGGTAAAATTCCTTGTCGTGGTTGTCAGAGGTAGCTTCTCCACCTTTTTGTCCAATTTCTTGGTAAAAATCCTTATCGTGATTTTTAGAAGTAGCTTCTCCGCCTTTTCTTCCTGCTTCTTCTCTGCTCATTTTGTTGTTGTCTGCCATTTCTATCACTCCCATAAAAGATTTTTAATTAACGTTACATAGGTTATATAGCCGATTCTGAAGAGTATAAACGTAAACATATTGTTTTTAAGTATAGTAAATATTGGTAAAGGGGGAATTAAGGTATGATGATTTCAAGAGAAAGATTTATGAAAGTAGTTAGTTTTGCTGAGGAATTAGGATGTAAAGTTGTATATGATTCAACGAAAAAAATAAGTTTTAATACGAAAATGTATATTACCATTCCTTATCATTTTTCTTTAGAAAACACTTATGCACTAGCACATGAAATTGGTCATGTTATTGATTTTGTGAATGGAGAATTAAATCATGATAAATGGTTACATGACTGGTCATATCGTGTAAATGCGGAGATGAGTGCATGGGTCCACGCATATAAATTATTGGAGAACCTCGACATTCCATTACATAATTGGCAAACACATGTTAATGCGAAGCTAGCTAATTATTTTATTCTTCCAGAAGTAATATAAGGGATGCAAGCTAGCTCCTAAAGCGTTTATAATAATAGGCAGTGATTCATTTGTTAAAAATGGATTACTGCCTATTTTGATAAGTAAATAAAAAATATAGATATTAAGGATAAGTTAAGACGTTGCTATTAAAATAGAAAGAAGGTAAGTTTTAGATACAGACTGGGATAAAAGGTAAGGAGAACATTAAATGAAAATATTAATCGTAGAAGATAACAAACTGTTACTCGATTCTTTAAAAACAATTCTGGAAACAGAATACACCGTAGATATTGCAGATAACGGCGAAGATGGTATGTTCTTTGCAGGGCAGAATATATATGACCTGATTATCTTGGATGTGATGCTTCCACATGTGAATGGTTTTGATATTGTTAAACATATTAGAAAAGAGAAAATTAAAACACCAGTATTATTTTTAACTGCGAAGGATTCACTTGAAGATAGAGTAAAAGGCTTGGAATTTGGAGGAGATGATTATCTCGTTAAGCCATTTCAAACACCGGAACTTCAAGCAAGAATTAAAGCATTGTTAAGAAGAAGTGGAGCTCTTGATTTAGATGAGGGCATCAAGTATAAGGGAATCATACTAACAGGGAAAGAAAATGATATTTTAGTAAACGATAATCCAATCAAGTTAACCATAAAGCAGTATGAATTATTGGAATATCTTATTCAAAATAATGGAAAAATAGTAACGAAGGAACAAATTTTTGATCGGATTTGGGGGTTTGATTCAGATACAACGATTGCCATTGTGGAAGTCTTTATTCATCAGATTCGAAAGAAATTAGAACCATTTGATTATCATAAAGATATTCAAACTGTCCGAGGTGTCGGTTATATTTTGAAGGATTACTAAGGGGTAAAGTATATACATGTTTCGTAAAACAAGAATTAATCTAACCATTTTAAATTCGATTGTCTTTATTCTGCTAATGGCTATTATAGGTTATACCATATATCTATTTACGGAAAAGCAAACCTATCGTGAGGTCAATATGTCTCTTTATAATGGTATTGAAGATCTGAAGCGAATGGGTGAAAGAGATGGACGTGGTCCTATTCCAATGGTAGGTCCTAAATTAATGCTTATCCAGTGGAATAGTACCGGAGAAATTGAAGGAATCTCGGAAAACTCAATTATAGATTATACGGAGGAAGAGAAATATTTAAAACCGAATTCCATCAATATTTTAGAAAAGAAAACGTCGTCAGAAGGATTACAGTTTCAAACTATTTCTACTAATATAGAGATTAATGGAGAAACAAAGACAATTCAAATAATCAGGAATATTGATTCTGAGGAGAGTATGTTAGAACAGCTAATAATCATCATGACTGTTGGCATAAGTATTGGTAGCATATTTGCTGTAATTGCTGGTTATTTTTTGGCAGGGAGAGCTTTAATCCCTATCCAGCGATCATGGGAGGCCCAGCAACAATTTGTGTCTGATGCTTCACATGAATTAAGGACACCTTTAGCTGTTATCCAGTCACGTGCAGATGTGCTTTTTCAAAAACCGGAAGCAACTATTCAGGAAAGAGCATTGGATATCTCTGTTATTTCAAAAGAAACAAGAAGATTGAGTAAACTTGTAACAAATTTACTCACTTTGGCTCGATCGGATTCAAATCAAGTAGAAATAGTGAAAACGCAATTTGCTTTAGAGGAAGTAATCCATGATGTTGTTAATCAATATGCAGATATCGCTGATTTTCAAGGAAAAAAAATTTATGCCACTGTAAAAAACAAGATTTCGTTTATTGGTGATAAGGAACGAATACATCAATTGCTTGTTATTCTTGTGGATAATAGTATGAAGTATACGATGGAAGGTGGAGAGATTCAACTACTTGCGATGGAAAAGGCTAATTCGGTTATAATTCAAGTAAAGGATACGGGGATTGGTATTCCTAAAGAAGAAACTTCGAAAATCTTTAACCGTTTTTATCAAGTAGAACAATCAAGAACGAATCGAGAAGGGACAGGTTTAGGTCTTTCCATTGCAAAATGGATTGTTGAAAAACATGATGGTACGATAAAGGTAGATAGTACATTAGAAGTTGGGACGACGTTTGAAATTAATTTTCCTAAATAAAACTGGCTTGTTTCAAAGCATCTTTGGAACAAGCCAGTTTTTATGTTGCGTTATTATTTTCATTCTTTCATATCTTTAGAAAGAAAGCCCTGTTGTTTGATCATTTTTGCGTTACTAGGGTAATAGGGTTTGTCGTAGAAATTAGCAATTCGATTTGTCCATCCTACTGGTGCTTCTCCTCTATCTTTTAAATATTCTTTATAAGTAGCATTATATTCTTCAATAATAGCTTGTTGCTTTTTATTGTATTTTTCTTCATGAAGAACACTTTGTAATGGTAATCTAGGTTTTAGGCCTGGATCACCATCTGGATAACCGACGCAAAGTCCTGCGATGGGAATGACATAGGTAGGAAGCTCTAAAAATTCAATTACCTCTAAAGCGTTTCGACGAATACCGCCTATTGGAACAGTGCCTAAGCCAAGTGATTCAGCAGCCGTAATGGAATTTTGCATGGCAAGCCCCACATCAGTAGCACCAATTAAAATGGTGTCCACATCTTCAATTGCTTTAAATTCCTTTCCCTCCATTTCACTTGCTAATTTAGCTCGGTAGAAATCGGCACAAAAAACAAGGAAGGCAGGAGCATTTTCTACATGTTTTTGATTCCCGCATAACGCTGCTAATTTTTTCTTTCTCTCTACATCACGAACAAGGATAGCTGTAACATGCTGTCCATTTGTCCAAGAAGGAGCACTTTGAGCTGTTTCCATGATCAATTGTAGTGTTTCTAAAGTCACTTCCTTATCTTGATACGTACGATAAGAACGATGATTTTTTAAAAGTTGTATAGTTTCATTCATTTCTTGATACTCCTTTTGCAATATTTTCTTCCTATTTTAGCATAGGATAAAGAAGGAATCTCTTCTAGACAACTCTATGATAATAAAAGAGAAAAGGGTGAAGCCAAATTACCTATTATACGAAGAGACTGGGAAATAAGCATTTCAACCAACAACAAACACAAATTTTTATGCAAATAATTCGCATAAAAATTTGTGTTTGTTGTTTTAAAAAAAGGTTTAAGAAACGAAGTGTATGGAGCGAAGGACGCTCGACTCCGGCGGGAAATAGAGGCGCTTTAGACCCCGCAGCGTATGCGAGTAGACTCAGCTTCCTCCCCGGCGCATCAGCGTCTGTAGCGCAATGGAACGACTTAGTTTTTACACTTGACTATATATAAAAACATGGATACCATCATGAGAAAGTAGCTATTATTTAATAGCTGAATTAGAGATTGTTCATCTTTAAAGATTAGTTATTTAGTTTTGTCCCAGCCTCATTTCCTATAAAAGAGACTCTGCACCATCAATATAAATTTCTGTGCCTGTAATATGGTTAGATAAATCAGAGCTTAAAAAATATACTAAATCGGCCACTTGCTGTGCACTGCCTGATTCATTGGATAGTGGTTGATTCCCTTCAGGATATTCAACAGGTATCGTTATTTCTGTTAAGTGTTTCTCATCTTTAAATGTATTTTTTTCAATATTTGTATCTATTGCGCCAGGGCAAATCATATTTACTCGAATTTTAAATTGTGCTAATTCAAGTGCAGCCATTTTTCCGAATGCGACTTGGCCAGCTTTTGAGGTACTGTAAGCAGACATTCCAAAGTTCTTAAAAATACGATTTCCATTTATACTACTTGTAATAATAATACTTCCGCCATTTGTTTTCATATAAGGAATACTATATTTAACCGTTAAAAAGGTGCTTTTCAGATTTGTGTCTATCGCGTTATCCCATTCGGATGGTGTAAGATCTTCGATGGATGAAACGGCGCCATTAATACCAGCATTAATAAAAACGGTATCTAATTTATCCCATTTCTTAACCGTTTCATCAATAGCTCGTTGAATAGAAGTAGGATCAGCCACATTTGCTTCGATGGATATAGCTTCTTGCCCTTTATCATTAATGGAATTTTTCACTTCTTCTAAATCGTCAGCATTTAAGTCAACTAAAGCTACTTTCATCCCTTTATTTGCAAGTGAGAGTGCTGCTGCTTTTCCAATGCCTGAAGCTGCTCCCGTAATAAGTGCTACTTTATTTTTGAGGTCTGTCATTTTTGTATCCTCCTTGATAAATATCAATTACGATATTGTTTAGTATGATAGCGATAAGATACTAATATCCATTTTTTCCAAAGTAGAAACTTTTTTACTGCCAGTAGTAGAAAAAAGTGGATGGCAATCCTATATTTTCGAATTAATGCAACAAATTAGGTAATATGGATATAAAGGAGATGATTTTGATGAAGGCAATGGTAATAGAAAAATTTGGGGAGTCATCAGTATTTAAATTAAAGGAAATAGATACAAAAAGACTATTTCCTGGCCAAGTACGAATAAAAGTAAAGGCAACAAGTGTGAATCCCATTGATATTAAAGTTCGAATTGGTGCTGTACCAGGCGTTTCTCCATCCTTTCCAGCAGTATTGCATGGGGATGTTGCTGGGGTCATTGAGGAAGTAGGAGAGGGAGTAGAGTCCTTTCAAGTAGGGGACGAAGTATATGGATGTGCAGGTGGCTTCAAGGGGCTAGATGGAGCATTGGTAGAGTATATGATTGCTGATTCATCCGTTTTAGCACATAAACCACAAAATATTACTATGGAAGAAGCTGCAGCACTCCCTCTTGTTGGAATTACGGCATGGGAGTCATTATTTACAAAAGGTGATTTAAGAAAAGGAGATACTATCCTTATCCATGGTGGTGCAGGAGGCGTTGGCCATATTGCAATCCAGTTAGCTAAGTGGATGGGAGCAACTGTTTTTACAACTGCTTCATCCATTGAAAAACAAACAGTCGCAAAAGAATTAGGAGCTGATTATATCATTCCTTATCGAGAAGTGTCTGTAAAAGAGTATGTTGAAAAGTACACAGATGGGAAAGGATTTTCATTAGTTTTTGATACAGTAGGTGGAGATAATCTCGATCGTTCTTTTGAGGCAGCTTCCTTAAATGGTACAGTATTAACTATCGCTGCCAGGTCTACACATGATTTGACTCCTTTACATTCGAAATCACTTTCCCTACATGTTATCTTTATGCTTCTGAAACTCCTTGATGAGGAGAATCGTTTTGAACATGGAGATATCCTGCGAAATATCACTAAAGTGATAGAAGAAAATCGTTTAAAGCCACTACTTGATAAAAAGACCTTTTCTTTCGAGGAAGTAGGAGAAGCACATGAATATTTAGAGTCGGGGAAGGCAGTAGGAAAAGTAGTTCTTGTAAATAAATGGTAGTGTGTATTGAGGGGTAGCTTCGTATAAAAAACCAGATAGACATCCAAAATACAAACGAAGCATATAGGAAGGAGGAATAAAGGTGAGCTTTCAAAAGCCAAACCCCGATAATCGTTCTGATAATGTAGAAAAATTGCAGGACATGGTACAAAACACAATGGATAATATTAATAAAGCGGAAGAAACAATGGTTAATGCAAGTCCAGACGAGAAAGAAATGATTCAACAGAAAAATAAACGAAGAGAAGCTGCTGTAGAATCCTTCAAAGAAGAGATACAAGATGAAGCATCAAATAGAGAAAATGGCTATCAGTAAGTAAAACAATATGTTTTGTTAAAAGCAGGCTACACAAGGTTCTGACGATAAAAGCAAAGTGTTAGAAAAATTCTTGTTAATAAATGGGGATTGCTAATCATTAGCTTTGTTAGTTAGAAATACTTTGATGTAGCCATTTTTATTTGTATTTGTGGCAATTTGTACATTTTCGTTTATTTTACTGATGTAAATCGATTTTCATAGTAAAATACAAATGTAAGGAATATTATTTAGGAGAACATGAAGATGAAATCGGTTATTACTGGGATGGGGATAATAGGAGCGGGTTTTTCCAATATAAAAGAGTATACCACTGTACTTAAAAATAATAAAAGTATGTTAAAGCAGGAAGAATATGAAGGGAAATACATATATACTGGTAGGGTGCATGAAGAACAATTAATTAAGTTAAGTAGAAAGCAAGAAAAAATGTCTAAACCTGTACGTATGCTTCTACAAGCATGTAACGAAGCAATAGAGCAATCAAAAATTAATGTTAGGGATTATCGAACAGCAGTAATCGTTGGTTCTTCAGCAGGGGGCTTAGCAGATATTAGTAAAGCTGCTATTTCTTCAGAAAAAGGAAAAAGGCTTTCTCCTTATACAATTGGAAACATGAATGCTAATTCTTTATCCTCAAGCATTAGTGCTTATTTGGAAATAAACAGTTTATCATTATCGTTGGCAAATAGTTGTACATCGGGTATAGATGCTTTAAATTTAGCGAGAATATTAATTGAATCCAATCAAATAGATGTTTGTATAGTTGGTGCTAGTGATGAGTCTGTTTGTGACACTGTTATAAAAGGGTTTCTACCCCAGCGTGTTTTACAATCTGAAGAACATCCTCAACCCCTATTTGGACCATTTTCAGGAGGAAAAGGATTTTCAATCTCAGAAGGTGCTGGCGTGTTAATTGTGGAAAATGAGAGAATTGCCAATCAACGTAATGCCTCCATATTAGGGAAAGTAGAAGCGACAAGTGTTACACAGGATGCTGTTTCCCCCTATCAATCAGATTCCACAGGTTTGTTCATGCAAAAGGCAGTTGCTGAATGTCTTCAAGAGAATATGCCAACGTATATAAATAGTCAAGCTTTAGGTATATTGGAAAATGACCATATTGAAATAGGAGTTTATCAACGTTTTTTTGAAACGAATCAGATTCCGATTACATCTATTAAAGGAACAGTTGGCCATGCAATGGGAGCTTCTCCACTCTTTCAAATAATTGCATCATTAATAAGCATAAGTAATCGGTTTATACCAGCAACTATTAGCGCAGAAATAGATGCATATTATCGGAATTACCCAATAAATACAATGTTATTAGAACAAGAGATTGATCGGGTTTTAATAACAGCACACGGTTACGGAGGTAATAATGGGTGCGCTATGATAGCGAAAGGAGGAGCATAGTGTGGAAGCTATATTATTATTGATGGTTTCGTTAGTTCCACTCATTATTTCTGTGACGATAATTTTTTATTCACAGTCTCAGTTAACAAAGGCCTTATCGCTATTTTTATGTATGTTAGCTTTCTGGCAAATGGATATTGCTGTATTATATGCAGTAGATTTTTTGAAGCAGGAAACAATTGAACTTTTATTTAAAATATTTAGACTTGGAACTATCTGCATAATGCCAGTCATGTATTATTTTTCTTATTATTTAGTAAGCGAAAATAAAGAATTTAAACGATTTAGATTTGTGTTTAATAAGCCGTTTTTATACGTAATAATCATCTACAGTTTATTTGCATATTTTATTAATTTTACCAGCCTTGGCATTAAAGATTTTGTAGTAATAGAGGGTAATTGGCTTTCCTCCGAATATGTTCTTCCGATTTACGGGGAATGGAATATACTATTTATAATTAATATTGTCTTATTATATTTAAATACGATTATTTTATTGATCATTTCTTTTAAAATTAGAGATCCAATCTATAAAAGTTTTTATATAAAGTTTGTGATTGCTGTATTAATTATCTATATAAATGGTGTTTTTAGTGGTTATATTTTTATACCGCTGTTTTTTTCTAGTTTTAACTCATTAATTGCAGCAGTTATTTTATTCTTAAGTTTTTTCCAGATGCAATCAACACATATGAATATTATGAATATGGAGCTGTCGAGGCAAAGTGAATTATTAGAAGCGATTATGGATATAAACCCTAATTATCTATTAGTTAAGAATGGGAAAGATCAGATAGTCAAAATGAATCCTTCTTTCTTACATCTACTTTCATTAGAAAACAAGGTTTGGTTAGGTCAACCATTTTCTTATATTACAGATCGCATTAACATGGAAACAGAGAAACCTTATCGCTTTGTAGACAGTAGAGGGAAAAGCTACTTTCTGATTTGGGGAAAAAAAGAACTTATACATAGTACTGGGGAAGAATATCATATTTATTTTGGTAATGACATTACGGATCAAAAGCATAATGAACAACTGATGATCTCTTCTGAGAAATTAAAAGTGGTAGGCGAGATGGCAGCAAGTGTCGCGCATGAAATCCGAAATCCTTTGACGACCATCAGAGGTTTTATTCAGCTACTCAAGGAGAAGAATGATGCTTCTGGTTATGAAACGATTTTAATTGAAGAAATTGATCGAATTAATGAAGTCTTAAAGGAATTGCTTATACTAAGTAAGCCAGAGGCGAAAGAAAATGAAAATAATATTCTACCATTAACGAAAGTCTTTATGGAATTGAAAAATATTAAAGTTTTATTTCAAGCCCTGGCTAATGAACAAAATAAAGAGATTATTGTAGAAACTAGGAAGGATCAAGAATTAATAGCATCAATTGATAATTCCCAGTTTAAACAAGTAATGCTGAATATATTGAAAAATAGTATGGAGGCGATTTCGCCACAAACAGGTAAAGTAAAAGTTATTCTTGATCAGAAAAAGGATAATTGTCGAATTAGAATAATTGATAATGGTGATGGAATAAGTAAAGAAAGGCTAGCAAGAATAGGAGAACCTTACTATACAAGTAAAGAAAAAGGAACTGGTATAGGTTTAACAATTTGTTTAAAACTTCTTAAACAAAATAATGGAGATATGGTAGTGAAGAGTAAAGAGGGATGGGGTACAGTCGTAACCATTATGTTACCGTGTTATCATTAAACGATTATCCAGGGAAGGCAAGAAGTGAAAATGGGTTTTTTCTTTAATATTGTTTCTTTTCAAATTATTGATTACAAGATGGAATGATGCTTCAGACTGCAGTATTTCAAAACTCGTTAGCTTTACTAGAAGAATAAATAGCATAAAAAAAGGATATTTGAAGGGGAAAGCCCCTTTAAATATCCGCTTTTACAATTATTTAAGATAATCGATTACTATAATCTTCAAACACAAATTGGCGAACAACTTTTATTCCTTCTTCTTCATTATAGGAAGCTATAGAAGGTAAATTAACACCGTTAAACATATGGTTTTTTACCATAGTGTAGTGAGCCATGTCGCAGAAGACAATTTTATCGCCAGGCTTTAATGGCTTTTTGAAAGAATAATCGCCAATGACATCTCCAGCTAAACACGTCATTCCGCCGAGTCTATAGGTATATTCATTTTCACCAGGCGTTCCAGCATCAATAATATTCGGTCGATATGGCATTTCAAGCACATCTGGCATATGACATGTTGCTGATGTATCAAGAATAGCAATATCCATTCCATTATGAACAATATCAAGGACAGTGGATACTAAGTAACCTGTATTCAAAGCAATAGCTTCACCTGGTTCTAAATAAACATCTACATTATATTTTTCTTTTATAAATAATATAGATTCTACTAAGGTTTCAATATCATAATCTGGTCGTGTAATATGATGTCCTCCGCCAAAGTTGATCCATTTCATTTTCTTTATATGTTCACCGAACTTCTCATCAACTACTTTTATCGTACGCTTTAAAGTGTCAGAATTTTGTTCACACATTGTATGAAAATGAAGCCCGTCTATTCCATCTAATTCTTCTGGATTAAAGTTATCCATAGTTATGCCAAAGCGAGAGTAAGGAGCACAAGGATTATAAAGCTGTGTTTCTATCTCTGAGTATTCAGGATTAATTCGAAGACCTACATCAATTTTCTTTCCAGCGTTTTGAACCTTATCTTTAAATCGATTCCATTGGCTGTGTGAATTAAAAACGATATGGTCTGTATATTGAAGTAATTCATCGAACTCACTCTCAGCATATGCAGGTGCATACGCATGCACTTCTTTGCCCATTTTTTCATACCCAAGTCTAGCTTCAAATAATGAACTTGATGTTACCCCTGCTAAGTATTTTCCTACTAGAGGAAATACAGAGTGCATGGAAAAACCTTTTAATGCAAGCAGAATTTTTGCACCTGTTCGCTCTTGTACAGACTGTAAAATTTCTAAATTTCTCGTTAAAAGACGCTCGTCCACTACATAACTTGGGGATGGAGCTTGTGTAAAGTCAATCTTTTTCATTTCATTCCTCTCAATCTATAAGAGTTGGAGAGAAGTTCTCCTGCCATGGTAATCCATATTTATTTAATGCATCCATGAATGGATCTGGATCAAATTCCTCAACATTGTATACTCCTGGGCGCTTCCATTGGCCTTTCATAATCAGCATTGCCCCAATCATTGCTGGAACACCAGTAGTATAAGAAATTGCTTGAGATCCTACTTCACGATAACACTCTTGGTGATCGCAAATATTATATACATAATAAGTTTTTGGCTTTCCATCTTTTGTACCTTGAATGATACAGCCGATATTTGTTTTCCCTTTTGTTCTAGGTCCAAGAGAAGCTGGATCTGGAAGGATTTCTTTTAAGAACTGAAGCGGGATAATTTCTTTACCTTCATAATTAATTGGTTCAATAGATGTCATTCCAACATTTTCAAGAACCTTTAAGTGGTTTAGATAATTATCAGAGAAAGTCATCCAGAAACGGATTCTCTTAAGTCCCTTAATGTTTACAGCTAATGATTCTAATTCTTCATGATATAAAAGATAAATGTTTTTTGGACCAATTTGATCTAAATCATATTCTCTTTTTTCAGAAAGAGGTGGTGTCTCAACCCACTTGCCTTTTTCCCAATATCTTCCGTTCGCTGTGATTTCGCGAATGTTGATTTCTGGATTAAAGTTGGTAGCGAATGGATAGCCGTGATCTCCACCATTCGCATCGACAATATCAATATAATTAATCTCATCGAAATGATGCTTTTGTGCATAAGCAGTGAAAACACCTGTTACCCCTGGATCAAATCCACTTCCAAGTAAGGCAGTTAGACCAGCTTCTTCAAACTTTTGTTTATATTCCCATTGCCATTTATATTCAAATTTAGCTGTTTCAGGTGGTTCATAGTTTGCAGTATCTAAGTAATGTACACCAGTAGCAAGACAAGCATCCATTATAGTCAAGTCTTGATATGGTAATGCAACATTGATTACTATTTCTGGATTAAAGCTATTGATTAACTCAATCACTTCTTGTGTATTATCAGCATCGACTTGAGCAACTGAAACCTTTGTTTTGCCACCGTCAATTTTATCTTTAATTGCTTCACACTTAGAAAGTGTTCTGCTTGCAATACAAATTTCTTCGAATACATCCGGTACTTGACAGCATTTATGTGCAACAACACTAGCTACTCCACCAGCACCAATAATTAATGCTTTTCCCAACATGAATTACCTCCTTTAATACTACCTAAAAAAATTCAATAAGGCTGATTATACATAATGTGCGTAAAATAATCTATATAATCCAGTAAAATATAAAAAAATTTTAATGAAATTTAATTGATAGGAAATACAATTGTAAAAATAGGGAAGATTAGGAGGGTGAAATCTTAAATCAATTGATCAATTTGGAGGAAGAAGAGAAAGTGAAATTCAATTAATTAAGCTAACTATTGATAATAGACACAAAAAAACGACTATGATAGTCGTGTGTTTAAAACAGAATGGTGGAGACTATCGGGATCGAACCGACGACCTCTTGCATGCCATGCAAGCGCTCTCCCAGCTGAGCTAAGCCCCCAATTATAATGTTAATCTACATATATTATACAAAAATAGGCAGAAACTTCAAGTCTAAAAATTGAACTTAATCTATCTTTTTGATAAAGCTACACACTTCGGTAGATGGAATAAACAAAAACGGTAGGAATTACTTAAATAAGTGAATTCTTGTAAATTTAATTAAAAAGGGCAAATGCTGCAAATCTAAAAGGAACATATTATAGATAATACATGGGTTAAAACTATAAATGAAAATATAGATATTTGTTTTAATAGCTCACTTGGCATCCCCTTTTTCTGACTTTAGAGTAGGATAATATAGCATTTAGTTAATTCCTTTAAATAAATAGCATTCATTTAAAGAAAAAAATTCCGAGAAAACAACAAATTTTTTTCACTCGAAGAATAAATAAGTCTTATAGCTTAGTACTAGATGCCGAGTATCTTGTTTTATCTTCACATTATAGCCTCCTATTAGATTTATTACCGTAAGGCTCTTCTGTGAATTTCACCGTACATTTCCTAATAAAAGGTTTTGGACATCTTTAAAAAATCCCAAACAATTATACGAACCTCCTATTCATTGGCATCTTCGTATAATTATTTGGGATTATTGTATGCTGGAATATTTTTGTCCAAGCAACTTTCTTTTTTTAGTATTAAGGAATATGAAATTAATTTAAACTTTCAATTTCAATTTCTTTTACACCATTAATTTCGGAAATCTCTTTATATACTTCGGTCACTTCTCTTTTTTGATTAACAATTAATATAAGGTAGATAGAATGCTCACCAGTTTCTAAATCTTTTATCCTTAAATGCTTTATTCCTGTTTTTAAACTTTGAATTGCTTTTATAATAGTAGTTACATTTTCTTTTTGATGGGCTTTTAATTTCACTTTAATTTCTTTTTCTCTTAGTTGGCGAGGACCAATCGTGCTCATAAAGATGGGTACGAATTTTACGCTGATTAATAGAAGTGTCACTCCAATAAGAGCTTCTATATAATATCCTGCTCCAACCGCGATTCCAATTCCACCTGCTCCCCAAATCAAAGCAGCGGTCGTTAAACCGGAAATACTATCATTTCCTCTTCTTAGAATAACCCCTGCACCTAAAAATCCAATACCGGAAACTATTTGAGCTGGCAAGCGCAAAGGATCCATTTGGATATTAACCTGATCGCTCCCTGGGAATTTATAAGCTGCTTCGATTGAGATAATAGTTAATAAGCAGCTCACAATACTTATTACAAGACTTGTCTTTAGACCAACTGGTTTCCGTTTGATTTCTCTTTCTAAGCCAATGATTAATCCAAGACCGGCAGAAATGCCTATTTTTAATAAAAAATCAATATTGATATCCATAACGTTCCATCTCCTGCTATTAGTTAGTATGGTAAGCTCTCCTTATTACCGAATAAGTAAATGGATGAAATTTTTTAAAGGAAACAGGAAATAAAACAAAGTGTATTCTTTTAATGAATTATAGTGGTGAAATCTATTAGAAAAAATCCTAACGTATAATATCCTTAAAACGTAATTAGTAAACACCCAATAATACTAATTAAGTGTATGTTAGAAAGGGAAAAAAATTCTTTGTAATGGAGGATAATCCGTCTTTTTTTAGTAACTTATAAAAAAAGTTTAAAAAAGTATTGACCTCAATATTAGAATGGTGTTATATTTATATCCGTCGCTGAAACAACAAGAAATGTTGAAGTTAACGGCGGGAAAAGTTTTTTGAAAAAAACTATTGACATTGAATGTTGATAGGTGGTATATTAGGAAAGTCGCTTCTTGAGTGGCTAACTAAATTGCTCTTTGAAAACTGAACGAACAAACGTCAATAATAATCATTTTATAATGAACATTATAGAATGACAACAAGTAATAAAAAGCTAGAGTTTAGCATTTGAGCTAATCAACTCTTTATTGGAGAGTTTGATCCTGGCTCAGGACGAACGCTGGCGGCG
Organism: Niallia sp. HCP3S3_B10; assembly: GCF_052064465.1. Classification (NCBI taxonomy): domain Bacteria; kingdom Bacillati; phylum Bacillota; class Bacilli; order Caryophanales; family Bacillaceae; genus Niallia; species Niallia sp. HCP3S3_B10. Next base: position 55,236 of record NZ_JBQHVO010000031.1, read on the forward strand.
TGCCTAATACATGCAAGTCGAGCGGACTTTA
>NZ_JBQHVO010000032.1:0-53873 GCF_052064465.1 Niallia sp. HCP3S3_B10
CGCTGCGCTGCGGGGTCTCAGCCTTTCCTCTATTTCCCGCAGGAGTCGACCGTCCTCCGCTCCATTTCACTTCATTTTTAAACCTTTTCCCCAAAAAATAAATACGAACAATTATGTAAACTTACCGCATAATCGTTCGTATTTATTGTTAGCTGAAATGTTTATGTCCCAGCCTCTTTTTGCTTTAGTTATAGTACTAAATTTTTTTATTAAAAAAAGAAATGAAGAATGTAGTAACAAATTGCAGCGATGCTTGCTGAAATTGGCAATGTAATTACCCATGTAATAATCATTCGTTGTGCTGTTCCCCATTTAACCCCTTTTAAGCGGTGTGCTGATCCAACACCAAGAATAGAAGAAGAAATAACATGGGTTGTACTAACTGGAAGATGAATTAAAGTTGATCCGAAAATAATCATTGCCCCTGATAAATCAGCTGCAACGCCATTTACTGGTCGGATTTTCATAATATTTCCACCAACTGTTTTAATAATTCTCCATCCACCGACAGAAGTTCCGAGTCCCATTGCAGTAGCACATGCTAATTGCACCCAAAATGGCACATCACCAGTTGAAACATAATTATTAGCTAATAATGCCATTGTGATAATTCCCATTGCTTTTTGAGCGTCATTAGTTCCATGTGTATAAGATTGCAATGCTGCTGTGAATATTTGAAAATAACGGAACCGTCTATTTGTTTTTGTTAAATTTAAATCCCTAAAGAAGAATTTAAAAATGGAGTATATGATAAATCCAACAACAAAGGCGATGATTGGTGAGAGAATCAATGCCTCAATAATTTTAATAAAACCAGTATAATTAAGCGATGAGAATCCAGATGAAGCAATAGCAGCTCCAGCGATTGACCCAATAATTGCATGGGATGAGCTACTTGGTATTCCGAAATACCATGTAACCAAATTCCATATAATTGCAGAAATCAATGCAGCAAGGATAACGAGTGAACCATTTGTTAAAGCAAATGGGTCTACAATCCCCTTTGTAATTGTTTTTGCAACGCCTGTAAATGTCATTGCACCAACAAAGTTCATACATGCTGCCATAATAATCGCATGCTTTGGTTTTAATGCTTTTGTTGACACTGCAGTCGCAATGGAGTTGGCTGTATCATGGAAGCCATTGATAAAGTCAAATGCTAATGCAAAGACAACGATTAATATAGTAAGTATTAATAATGTATTCATTGGAAAAAGACTCCTTACGCGTTCTTCATAATAATACTTTCAAGTGTGTTTGCAACACTTTGACAGTAATCTGCAATCTCCTCAAGATTTTCATAAACTTCTTTATATTGGATAATGCGAATTGGATCTTTTTCTACAGAGAACAGATTTTTAATAGATTGTCGTAAAATGCCATCACATTTTGATTCATGATCTTTAATTCTAATAGCATACTCTCTAATTTTAGGTAATTTCTTTGTTGTAAGTAGGTCTACTGCTTTGTCAATTTCAACTGCACAATTCTTTATTTCTTCCACAAAGCGAAGCATATATTCATCTGCACTAATAATATTGTACATTTCAAATAGTGCTGCAGTATGCTCTAAACCATCTAATACATCATCCATACTCATCGTAAGAGCTAGTATGTCTTCTCTTTCAATCGGTGTAATAAATGCTTTATTTAATTCAGTGATTACTTCATGAACATATGTATCACCTTTTGTTTCGATTTCTTTCATTGTTTCAGAAAAAGTTTTTAAATCGCTAACATTTGTCAATTTATAGTCAGCAAAAAAGTCTGCTCCTTCTTTTAAATTTGAAGCGATATTTTTTAACATAACAGCAAACTTATCTTGTTTTTTAAAAACCATTGCGGTTACCTCCATTAATATATAACAAATTATGACTAAGCCTTACATATTTTATAGGAAACTTGTCGAATAGCCTAGTGTTTTTTTAATAAATTTACAAAATCTTAATATTTTATTTACGAAATTTTAAGAAAATAGCCTTACATATTTACAAAGTTTGCACTAATTTAACATTTTTAGTGATATTCCCTTCGATTTCTCCTTTCCTAACAACCGTGTCCAATTTGTTATTCTAGAATATAGTAATAACATAATTCCTAGGGAGGAGGAGGTACCGTGTTAATCGATGACACGATTCTTATTCGAAAAACACAAGAGACAGAATTAACTTATGTGCGAAAAACAGAAAAAGATCCTACTAATAGTCCTTATATATTACAATGGTCCTTACAGGAACATAAAAGGGCGCTTACAGATAATCCTAATATATTACATTTACTTGTTATCGAAAGATTATCGAATAAACCAGTTGGCTATGTTCTAATAAATGGATTGGAAGATGAAAATGATAGCATAGAAATAAAAAGAATTGCTTTTTCGGAAAAAGGAAAAGGATATGGAAGAAAAATGTTGCACTTAATAAAACAATGGGCTTTTACTGACATGCATGCAAATCGATTATGGCTCGAGGTAGTAGATCACAACTTCCGTGCAAAATCTCTATATGAATCAGAGGGATTTAAGATAGAGGGATTACAACGAGAAGCAATAAAAATAAATAATAATTACCAATCAATTTATATGATGTCCATATTAAGGAAGGAATATCAAGAAAATAAATGAGTATTAAGCGAATAATGGATGTAATATAAAGGAAGAAAAAGGTGAAAAAGTGGAGAAGCAAGTAGTCTTAATAACAGGAGCAAACAGTGGATTTGGTCAATTAATGGCACTAGAATTTGCAAAATCAGAATATATCGTTATAGCATCAATGAGAGATAGGAACAAAGGTAAACAATTAATCGATACTGCAACAAAATTAGGGGTAATATCCAATATTAAGATCACCTCTTTGGATATTACTTCTGCCCAATCGGTAGAGAACTTAACGTTAATGTTGCAGGATATTGGACAAGTCGATTTATTGATAAATAATGCTGGCTATGCTGGAGGGGGTTTTTCTGAGGAAATTCCGATTAATGAATATCAGCTTCAGATGGAAACAAATTTTTTGGGGGCAATTCGTGTAACGCAATGTGTACTTCCTTTCATGAGAGAGAAAGGGAGTGGAATGATTATTAATATGAGTAGTATAAGTGGAAAAATTGGATTTCCAGGTTTATCACCATATGTCTCTTCTAAATTTGCATTAGAAGGATGGAGTGAGAGCTTAAGATTAGAATTGGCTCCTTTTTCTATTCCGGTAATTCTTGTAGAACCTGGATCTTTTCAAACTAATATTTGGACTACAGGAAAAAAGGTAACCGTAAAATCTACCTTGTCTTCTTCTCCATATTTTTCATACATGAAACAATTGGATACATATTTACAAAGAAATAGAATAAAGGATGGAGATCCAATGGAAGTAGCGAAAAAAGTAGTTGCGATCGCTCAAACAAAGCATCCAAGATTGCGCTATGTCATTGGGAAAGGAACGAGAAGTACAATCCTGTTAAAGAACATGCTTCCTTGGAAATGGTGGGAGAAAATCGTTCTATTTATCTTAAAATAAAAATATATTAAGAAGTAGTCTTTTTGTTGTTAGAAGCAAGAAGAGGTTATTGAACGAGTATTTATATGAAAAAGTTAAATCAAAATTATAGAGAAGTATTCAAATAAGTGTTATTATATGGATAATTCTGATTTTGGGGGTGTTTTGTTTGGTCAATAGCATCGAACATAAAGTGAAACTACATAACGGAGTAGAGATACCTCAATTAGGTATCGGCGTCTTTAAAGTAGAAGAAGGAGAGACAGTAATCCAAACGGTAAAAGCAGCTTTGGAACTTGGCTATCGTTCTATCGATACTGCCGCCATTTATAAGAATGAAGAAGGGGTAGGTAAAGCGATAAAAGAAAGCGTTATCTCGAGGGATTCTCTATTTATCACCACAAAAGTTTGGAATGAAGACCAAGGGTATGATTCTACACTACGCGCATTTGAAGCGAGTTTAAAGAAATTGGATTTGGACTATCTTGATCTATATTTAATTCATTGGCCAGGAAAAGATAAATACGTCGAAACATGGAAAGCACTTGAAAGACTGTATGACGAAGGAGTCGTTAAGACAATTGGAGTAAGTAATTTTCAGGAACATCATTTAGAGCATTTGCTAGCAAATGCGAATGAGGTTCCAACCGTTAATCAGATTGAACTCCATCCAAGACTTTCGCAAGAGAAATTAAGGGAGTACTGTCAGCAAAAAGAGATAAAAATTGAAGCCTGGTCACCGATAGCCAAAGGTCGATTAGTAAATGAACCAACCCTTAACTATATTGCAAAAAAACATGGCAAGACACCAGTTCAAGTTATTTTACGTTGGCATCTCCAAAATGGAAACATCATTATTCCAAAATCGATTCATCCAGAAAGAATAAAAGAAAATGCGGAGATATTTGATTTTCAACTTAGCTTGGTAGAAATGGATCAAATAGATCGATTAAATATGAATGAACGACTTGGAAGTAATCCAGATGAAGTGATTTTTTAATTTCTTGCACTTTTATTTATTTAAATAGGAACAAAAGATCTATGCCAAATTATATAATGGTGTAGATCTTTTTTTGAAACATATTATCAAAATCTTCCTAACAAAATGAATGTTTTTAGTAGGTTTAAAAGAATCAAAGGGTGGTAAATATAAGTACAAGCAGATAGTGAAAAAAAACCGTACGGGTAAATAATAAGCTGCAGCATGATTCCTCACTATCTCATGTTAAAAAATTAAACACTATAATAAAAGGAGTGTTATATATGGGATTTCTATGGTCATTAATTATAGGTGGTATTATTGGATGGTTAGCGGGATTAATCGTTGGTAAAGATATTCCTGGTGGAGTAATTGGAAATATTATAGCTGGTTTTGTTGGTGCATGGTTAGGATCATTAATTCTTGGAGATTGGGGTCCATCAATTGCAGATTTTGCAATAATTCCAAGTATTATTGGTGCAGTTATTTTAGTCTTTATTTTAAGTCTAATTATGCGCGGCATGCGTAAAACAACATAAAAGGTATAAAAGGAAAGGAAATGAGCTTTTTTGGCCCATTTCCTTTTTACTTTGTTTCCTTTAAAATTTCTTCCCAGTTTGCATTAGGAAAAATTGGCTGTTTGTCTAATGGAGGTGCAAAGACAGTTATTTCCTCCTTAGAGATAGGATGGATGAATTGTAGTTTTACCGCATGTAGTGCTTGTCGATTAAAAATCGGTTTTCCGCCATATAGTATATCGCCAGCAAGAGGATGATGAATGGAGCTTAAATGAACTCTTATCTGATGGGTTCTGCCTGTATCCAATGAACACGAGATAAGTGTCAGTCCTTCATTTGGCAATTGTTTTATTCGTTTAAAATGGGTGATTGCCGTTTGTCCTGTTTCTGATATTCTTCTTCGGCTTCCGTGGTGCCTATCCTTCCCTATTGGTTTATTAATCGTTCCTTTTTTTTGTGATAAGAATCCTTGAACAAGAGCGATATAGGTTCTTTTAATTTTTCGTTCCCGTAACATATAATCGAGCATGTTTGCGATTAAATCGTGTTTAGCAAACAAAACACAGCCAGTTGTATCCCGATCTAAGCGATGTATATGCTTTAACGGTCTTTCTTCCCCATTCAAAAGTAAATGGTAGGCAACTCCATTCAATAATGAAGACGCATCTTCTGAAGAATGTGGATGTGTATCAATAGAAGCTGGCTTATTAACAACGAGCAGAAAATCATCTTCATAAAGGATTGATAAATCCATATAGGTCGGAATGATATCATTTGGTTGTGGCTGAAATAGTTTTATTTTTAAAATATCTTCCTTCTTGAGCATCGTATTCCAAGGAACATTTTGGTTATTTAACTGGACCTTTTTCTCCATTTTAAACAGATGAATTTGTTTTTTTGATGCCAACAATACCTCTGAAAAGAATGCTTCAATTAATAATCCTTCCCATTGTAGAGGGATTTTGAGCAGAAGCCAATCTCCCTTTTTTTCAAATATCATATAAAATCTCCTTTACTTCTCTATAAGTATACATAAAAAAATAGGTTTAAATTTGACATAGTCATCATATCATGGTTTTAATTACCACAGAAATGGTTTTGTGGGATATGGTAGACTAGTGGTAATAATAGAAACAAAGAGGGTGTGTCATTTCATGAAAGTAGTTTTTGCATCAACACCAACACAAGAGGAAAGAATTGATGAACTGATTCAGACCTTTTACTCGAAGATATTTCCTTTCTATTTTTCAGATAAGGAAATAAATAAGTTTGAACGGTTAAAGGTGCTTACGATCACTCCCGACAAAGCACAGCAATTAAGTACATTAAAAACATCTTATCAAGTAATTGCAAGTCTTCAAACCCTTGTGAATATTTTAGAAGCTCCAGAAGATAAACATAAATATAAACATCTATTTGCTAAAAATGTTCGAATTTTAGAGGACTTGGATATCTTCTTCCCATTTGATTTAGACAATTTTAAACGCAATGAGGATGGAAGTTCCTTCAATCAATCAAATTTTAGTATGTATGCAGAGGCAACTAATCAGTATTTAGTATAAACCTTTTATTGCTTGCACTTATTATTCCTATCTGGAATTAAAATAAGCCGTCGCTTATACCGCGACGGCTTATTTTTAAAGAATTCTATTTCGAAACACTATATTCTTCTAGCCACTGTCTAAATACTTCAGGTTCTTTATAGCCGTTAATTCTACCTACTTCTTCTCCATTTTTGTACTGAACGATTGTTGGGGTTGAATCAATATTGTACTTATCCCATCCTTCTTCGAATTCCCATAGGTTATATTGATCAATCGATACATCTAATTCCTCTGCAAGTGGCATTAATTCTGGTGTCGTCTGTTTACAATACACACAATTTGAACTAAAGAAGTATACGGTAACATCTTCTTCTGTTTTTAATTTTTCCTCGAGTGCATCAGGAACAATAATATTTTGGTAATTTGGATCATCTAATATTTCCATTGTTTCAGGTTCCAAATCCTCTTTTTCATATAAATTTCCTTCTACTGCTTTTTCTTTTTGCATATTAGATAAAAAGGCTACTCCTGCAAATAATATAATAATAAAAACTAAGAAAAAAATTACCTTTTTCATTTATTCATCTCCTTTGTTTTTTTCCAAATGATGATGCTACAAGTAAAGATAATAATAAATCCAACAAGTGCCATGAAGGGGATTGTGATAAAGCCTAGCCAATTTATGTATTCGCCTGTGCAAGGGACTGGTCCACAAGCGGCAGAGCTTTCAAAGATGCTAGCTAATTTTTGTTTCGAGTAATGGTAAATGGAAATGCATGCACCGAAACCTGAAAGAAACATTGTGTAAAAAGTGATTTTATAATCTTTTCGGATTACAGCAATTCCTAAAATAATCACAAAGGGGTACATTAATATCCGTTGATACCAACATAATGTACAAGGCACGAACTCTCTAATTTCTGAAAAGTATAGGCTGCCGAACATACTGAGAACAGATGCAATCCAAGCTAAGTATAAAAGATGCTCTCGGGAATCATTCTTTGTTTTTTCTTCCATACGATTCTCCTTTATTGTCTTTATTCAACCACTTAAAAACATTTTCAATATAGAAAAAGTATAAAGCTATTTGGAAATGATGTAAACAAACTAGTTTTAATGAAAGACAGAGATTATATCTGAAAAAAATGGGGAAATGTAGAAATAGTAAATAGAAAGTAACATTATTTGAGAAAAAAAGAAACATACATAAGGGAGTCAAAGATTATGACGAAATTGGACTTGTCAAAATTTGAAAAGAAATTAATCATACGAAATACGGAATACCAGGATATTGATAAAATTATGAAGTTACAAGCTGAATGTTTTCCCGGTATGGATCCTTGGAAGAAAGATCAATTAAACAGTCATCTCGATATCTTTCCAGAAGGTCAATTTGTAGCGGAATACGATGGGGAAATCATTGGTTCTTGCTCGAGCTTGATTATTAACTTCGACGAATATGATGCAAGACATACTTGGGATGAAGTGACAGATGGTGGTTATATAACAAATCATAATCCAGATGGCTATAATCTGTATGGGATTGAGGTAATGGTCGACCCAGCTTTTCGGAGAATGAAAATTGGCCACCGTCTTTATGAAGCAAGAAAAGAGCTAGTTCGGCAATTAAATTTACAAAGCATTATTATTGGTGGCAGAATCCCGAATTATTATAAATATGAAGATCAAATGACAGCTAGAGAATATGTGCAGGAAGTGCTGCATCATAAAATATATGATCCTGTGTTGTCCTTTCAGCTCATTAATGGCTTTACGTTAATGCGCATCAATACAAACTATTTGCCAGATGATGCACAATCAAAGAGCTATGCGACGATAATGGAATGGAATAATGTAGAATATATGCCAAAATCAAAACGCTTTTTCACGAGCAGCTATCCGGTGCGAATTTGTGTTGTGCAATATATGATGAGACAAATATATAGCTTTGAGGATTTCGCCAATCAAGTAGAGTATTATACAGACGTCGCATCTAATGCTGAATCAGATTTTGTTGTATTTCCAGAGCTGCTTACCTCTCAATTAATGTCGTTTATGGATGAGCGTGTTCCAAGTACAGCCATTAGAAGAGTGACGGAGTATACAGAGCAGTATATTGAGCTTTTTACAAATTTGGCGATTCGATATAATATCAACATCATTGGCGGCTCTCATTTTGTGAAGGAAGATGATGATGAGATTTATAATATTGCTTATCTTTTTAGACGAGATGGGACCATCGAAAAACAATATAAACTACATATAACACCGAATGAGCGAAAATGGTGGGGAATAAGACGAGGAGATGCTATAAGGGTTTTTGATACAGATTGCGGGAAAATTGCCATTCAAATCTGTTATGATATCGAATTTCCAGAGCTTGCTCGAATTGCGACAGATATGGGAGCAAAAATTATCTTTACACCATTCTGTACGGAAGATCGCCAAGGATACTTACGAGTACGCTATTGTGCACAAGCAAGAGCGGTAGAAAATCAAATCTATACCGTTATTGCAGGGACTGTTGGGAATTTGCCGCAAACCGAAAATATGGATATTCAATATGCGCAATCGGCGATTTTTGCCCCGTCCGATTTTGAATTTGCAAGAGACGGAATCGTTGGCGAAACAAATGCGAACATCGAAATGGTCATGATTGGGGATGTTGACTTAGAAATCCTTAGACGACAACGTCAAGGAGGAACAGTTCGCCAATTAAAAGATAGAAGATTTGACGTATATCGAATTGAGTATAAGAAGTGAAAAAAGGGATATTGTACAAATTAAAACCACGGCGTAAACCGTGGTTTTTTGGTGGAATTCTTTTTTCTTACATAGTGGTTGTGTGAATCCAGTCATCTTCCGCTAAATCGTTGGCGTGGTCAATATAGCGCAATAATGAATATAAATGTTTTTCTATGACAGAATAATCATGTTCAAAGTTATAGGCATGTAAAAATTGTTCGATTTTTTTTGAGAGAAAGTTATCCTGGGTTCTTACCATTAATAGGAGAAGATTATCCCATTCTGATCGATGTGTATAGTAAAGGGCTCGATCATAATCTGTATTGTTCATTTTATTGCCTCCTTTGTGGGAAGGAGATGATTATATTATATGAAAAAAGGTTAGAATGTTACCCACTAAAAGTTGGCTATCTTGATTTATAAGGGTTATCTATTTTTACCTGTATAATTTCTCGTGGTAGAAAAGGGAGAAATTTTCTTTAAAGTGAATAAGTAATAACATACATCCACAATATAAAGAAAAAAGGAGTTATTATGAAAAGGCGACTCATTATTTTATTGACAGTATGCTTATTTCTTTATGCTTACCCTAAGCAATATAGTGCAGAATCAATTATTGATGCAAGCAATGAATATACATATGAGGACTATCAGGAAGACATTTGGATTTTGAAAAGTAAATATAAAAAGCAATTACAGGTGCATACGATTGGAAAATCAGAGTTCGGCAGGAAAATCTATGCGATTCAAATAGGAACAGGAGAGAAAAGCGTCCTCCTTTCTGGAGCACATCACGGAAGAGAATGGATAACTTCTTTATTAACAATGAAAATGGCAGAAGACATTGCAGTTAACATGAAAAATGGCGCAAATTATCTCGGTTCTTATTCCATCTGGATTGTCCCGATGATTAATCCGGACGGAGTGACGATCCAGCAAGGAAAAATTAATAAATTCCCGTTTTTTTCAAAAAGAAAAATAAAGAAAATGAATGACGGGCTAGATGACTTTACACGGTGGAAGAGTAACGGACTAGGTGTGGATCTTAATCGACAATATCCTGCTGGATGGGAAAATTTACAGGACTCTAAAAAAGAGCCATCTTATAAAAATTATAAGGGGAAAGCACCATTTGAAGCAAAGGAAGTAAAAGCAATCGTTGAATTGACAGAAAAAATAAAGCCAATCATTGCAGTAGCTTATCATTCTTCTGGCCAGGAGATTTTTTGGCAATATAATAATGGTGTGAATGAAGAAAGAGATCGCATGATTGCAGAAGTGCTTGCACAAGAGACTGGATATAAACTTGGCACTCCACCAAAAGATGCAGTTGGCGGAGGATATACGGATTGGTTTATCAATACGTATCATTTACCTGCGTTTACAATTGAAATATGTCCATTAGTGGATGAGAAGAATCCATCCTTAACTAACTTTCCAGAAGCATGGGAAAGAAATAAAACGATTCCAAGAACTTTAATCGAAGAAGCAAAAAAAATCGATGCGATACATAAAAAAATGCTGGGGGATAAATAATACTAATAAAAATTATTGGAGGTATTTATGAAAACGCGATCCTTATCGATTCTTATTGTTAGCGTCACAGTATTAATAATGGCATTTATGTTTCCATCCCATAATGTTGCTGTACAGGAGTTAGATTATAAAAAATTCGGTTCAATTGCGATTGCCGTAGTAAAAGCGGATTATCCAGAGGAGTCTGTCACAGATTATAAATATTTAGGGAGAAAGAAAATCTCCGCACAAGAAGAGCAAGATTCCTTTCAATTTATTGTAAAAGAGGATGGGAAAGAAAAAACAGTGGTTGTCACTGTTAATCACAGAACACAAGATGATAAATTTATTTCTTTAGTTGTAGAAGAAGCGAAGTCGTAAAAAAAGACCAGAAAGGTCTTTTTTTATGACTTCTATTAATAAATATCTTTCTTCGTAAACACAAGAAATGAGATAATAACTCCAGCTACTCCCCAAATAGTAAGAACAATTAGGGAGAATGGGAGGGACATTCCTTCAATGGGCGGAATATTTCCTTGGAGATAATCTGTTAATCTTAGGTTTACCATGAAAAAGTATTTGGCTGACTCCCAAGAAGAAGCAATCGAACTAATAATCGAACCAGAGATCAAGAATGCAAGCATGGCACCCATTCCTGCAGCTGTACTTTTAATAAGCACGGAAAACATAAAGGAAAGTGTACCTACTACAACAGACACAAACCAACCAAGCCCAAAAACCATTAAAATATATTGCCATTGAGGTACTAAATGGACATTAGCAGTATTTAATTCACCAGCTTCTACCGTAAAACCAGTTAATATGGGAGCAGTCCAACCAACATATCCAAAGAATAGACCAGAAATAAGATAAGAAAATAATCCAAAGATAAATAATATAAAGGAAACAGACAGAATTAGGGTTATATATTTACTCAAAAGGATCTTCCAACGCCTTACCGGTCTAGTCAACAAAAGCTTAATGGTACCAATACTTTTTTCTGATGAAACAAGATCAGCTGAAATAATCATTACCATTAAAGGAAGAAGGAGCTGGATGGAATTGTCAAGAAACACACGCAAAAAGGTAGGAGCTCCTGGTTCTTGCGGATTAATATTATTATCGAGATAATACTGGCTTTGATCAATCCTAACCTTTAATTGAGAGCGGAATTCTTCAGAAATCCCACTAGAACCAATTCTGTTTTGCATATCTACGATGGATTGCTGTAAAGTGACTCGCCAATCAGCATCCCCCACTCTCTTTTTGACATTTTCCATTTCACGATACTGTGCATATGTAAACATCATAATCATTATTCCAATAATAATTGTTATAACTAATAGACGCTTGCTTTTGACCAATTTTAGCATCTCGTTATATATAAGTTTATTCAAAAGAGGAATCACCTCCTATAAGCTCCAAGAAAAGATGCTCAAGAGATGGGATTTGTCGATTCATCTCTGTAATATTCACGTTCGACTCCATCAATACTCGACTCCAATTTCCTACTTCTGCCTCTATATAGGGGGTGATCACATACTCCTCTTGAACATGGATAGAAGGAGCAAGCTTTTTCAAGATTTCTATTCCCTTTTCTAAAGGAGTAAAACGCCAGATTAATTTCTCCTTTTGGGTTAATAAAGAATGAACAGATTCGGTATGAATGATTTTACCTTGTAAAATAATCGATACGCGATCACATAGTAGTTGAATCTCGCTTAATAAATGACTGGATACAAGTACACTGAGTCCTTCTTCCTTTGCAAGGAAGCGAATAAATTGCCGCATTTCTCTGATGCCAGAAGGATCTAATCCATTTGTTGGCTCATCAAGAATTAATACTTTAGGTCTGCTTAATAACGCTTGGCCAATTCCTAGTCGCTGCCGCATACCAAGGGAATATGTTTTCACCTTGTCATGAATGCGATCGGTTAATCCAACTAATTTTACAACTTCAGTAATCCGTTTATCATCTGAATTTGTTAACATTCGCGCAAAATATTGGAGGTTTTCCCAGCCAGTTAAATAAGGATATAATTCTGGATTTTCGACAATACAGCCTAAACGTTCCATTGCCTTTGAAAAATCCTTTTTTACATCGTAGCCACAAATGGATATTTGACCAGAGGTTGGTTTAATTAAACCAACCAGCATACGTATTGTAGTCGTCTTCCCAGCTCCATTTGGCCCAAGAAATCCAAATACTTCTCCACTTTTTAATTCAAAGCTAATGTCTTTAATAATGTCCCGTTTGCCAATTCTTTTTGTTAAATGTTGAACAGATAATGTTATATCATTCATTTTCATTTACCTCCCATGAAATAAGAGATGCTACACGTTCAGCCATCAGCTGATAGCCCTTTTTATTAGGATGGAAATAATCCGAATATAAATACTGCTGGACATTCTGCTGGAAAATGTCATAGGTGGGCACAAAAATCGTTTGGGCATAATTGGCGCATATCTCTGCTGTAGCATTATTCCATGTGCGAACTACTTGAGAAGTTAAGGCACTATCGTCTAAATCGTTAAATGGATTATATAATCCCATTAAATAAATGGGTGCATCTTTGTTGACAGAACGGATGGTAGCTAGAATGGTATGTAAATGCTTGGAATAGGTTGCCATTAATTTACTTATTGATTCTTCATCAATTTTTGTGAGGGATTGTCCTCCTTGAAAAAGATCATTACCTCCTATTGTAATAAAGAGAAGGTCAGCATTTGCCGTTTGTCTTTGTATTTCCTGCTCTGTTAATTGCTTGGCTAATTGCTCGGTTGTTAATCCTTTTATTCCATAATTAGTAATCGTTATTTCTTCTTCCGTTTTTTCTGCTAGCGATTCCTTGAGGTACCCTATATACCCTTTTCCAGTATCATCACCAGTACCACGAGTAAGCGAATCACCTAAAGCTAAGAGCTGTACACCATTTGTTTTGCTTATCTTTTGCTGTTCTTCGGATGTTGTTTGAAGATTATTATCTGGATGATTGTTATAGTCAACTAGCACCCATCCTAAGCCAATTAACCATAGCAAACAAACGATGGTTGATAATGTTAAAATGGAAACGGTTATGTTTTTTCGCAAATTTTAACCTCCTAACAGATGAAATTTTTCACAAAAACAAAGAGAAATAAACCTATCCATTGTAAATCTTTTTCTACTCGCCTTTAAATAGCGAAATAGAAACGAGGAAGAGTAAATGTAGAAAAGGATAAATGAAACAAGTCAGACAAGAAAGAGGTAGCCTAAAAAATACGAGTGGGAAATTTGTTTTTTAGGCAAGAAGGCAGAAAAAGGATTTTAATGAATGTCCTTTTTCTTAAATCTTCCACCGCGAACTTCGGAAATATTTGCTACTGCTAGAAATGCTGTCGAATCTAATTCTTCTATAATCGTTTTTAGCTTTGCTTCTTCTAAACGGTTAATGACACAAAAAATGACTTTCTTTGTATCTCCTGTGTAAGCGCCTTCTCCTTTCAAATACGTTACGCCACGTCCTAGTCTTGCTAGTATCGTTTCTCCTATAATTTCGGAGTGATCACTAATAATCCATACTGATTTTGATTCATCCAAGCCAGCTATTACAATGTCAATTACTTTAAAAGCAATAAAGTAGGCAATTAATGAATACATGGCCCGATTCCAGGAAAAAACAAACCCAGCACAAATAAAGATAAATACATTAAAAAACATAATGATTTCACCAACGGAAAAGGGACTTTTTTTACTGAAAAGGAGAGCTAATACTTCTGTACCATCAAGGGAGCCGCCAAAACGTAGAACAATTCCAACTCCGATTCCGAGAATGATTCCACCGAAAACAGTTGCTAGAAGTAAATCAGAGGTGAAAACCGGTACATCATGCAATAAAATGGTAGTTACAGAAAGAACGCTAATTCCTAGCATAGTGGATAAGGTAAAGGTTTTACCAATTTGCTTGTAGCCAATGTAGAAGAAGGGTATATTAAGTAAAAAGATAAAGTAGCCTAGCTTTGCGCCAGATAAGTGAGAGAGAATAATAGAGATTCCAACAATTCCTCCATCCAAGATTTGATTGGGAACAAGAAATTCCTCAATCCCAATTCCCATTAAAATACTACCGATAATAATGAAAAATATCCTGCTCGCTAAAACTCTTTTTGGCATAATCTTATGCTGTGGTTTTTCTAGAAAAGCCTCTGTGTGTAAATTTGATGACTCCATCATCAATCCCCCCCAATAGTAGAAATTCTATGTAAAAAGCGTGTGAAAAACGAATAGATAGATAATTCTATTTTATCATACTAGTTTTGAAATAGATGCATCATAGCTTCGTATTTACTAATATAATCAGTAACGTAAAAGGAAAAACTCTATCTTTACTTAAACCATCCTTTTCTTTTGAACAATATAAACATGCCGATAACGATTATTGCCATAAGAAACAATAACCCAAAGTATCCATATTTCCAATGAAGCTCAGGAATATTTACAAAGTTCATCCCATATAAGCCCGCTAAAAAGCTAAGTGGCATAAAAATGGTTGTTATGACTGTAAGAATTTGCATAATTCTATTTGAATGATGGGAATTGTATGAGAGATAACTATCTCTTATATCTGTTGTCAATTCGCGATTTGATTCAATCAATTCACTGATTTTTAATAAATGATCATAAATATCAGAATAATATTCTCTTTTCATTAAGAGAGCAGATAATTTTTCGGTATTAATCATTTTATATACCAAATCTTTCATTGGTACGACCGTATGACGTAAGGAGAGAAGCTGATGCCTTGTCGTAAATAATTCATCAAGCAATGCTTCCATTGTTTTTTTATCAGGATTTTCATCAATTTCTGCTAAAGTATCCTCAATCTCATAGACAATGGGAATATAATTATCCACTAGATGATCTAATAGCTGATAAAGAACGGTATATTGTGTCCATGCTCCAATATCGTCATTTGCTAACAAATTATTTACAGCATGAACTTCAATAGAAGTATGATGATGAAAGGTAACAATATAATTTTCCCCTAAGAAAATATTAAGTTCGTCTTTTTTAATTGTTTTAGGATTTAAACAATGAGTGACAAAAAAGGTGTATGTTTCAAAAAAGTCTATTTTAGGACGCTGCAAATTATGGAGACAATCTTCTATTGA
This sequence comes from Niallia sp. HCP3S3_B10, assembly GCF_052064465.1. NCBI lineage: Bacteria > Bacillati > Bacillota > Bacilli > Caryophanales > Bacillaceae > Niallia > Niallia sp. HCP3S3_B10. Next base: position 15,944 of record NZ_JBQHVO010000032.1, read on the forward strand.
TAATGGATGGAATTCAAAAGGATGATGTAATTTCTCGATTTCCATTTCGATGGGTTGATCAAAATCAACCCAAAACCACTTATAATCTCCGTCTAAGATTTCTTCTAATGTAAGATCAGAGATTAGCTGATTGTTTTTCGTTATAGCTAAGGTATGAATCATATCAATAACTCCTTTTATAATTGGTGTTATTAATTAGGATAGTTTATCCCACTCTTAACGGACAAGTAAGACGCTCCATCTTTTGTTTATGGGAATTAGAAAAAAATTAATTGTCCGTAAAGTAGAATGGTTGAACGAACCATCAGCGAGTGATGAAGGAAACGCCAATTGTTGCAAGTTTCTTTTTTTTATTAGTTTATAACAAATGAAAAGAATTTTATGCAGGTTTGAAAAGGATTTGTTTTTTCTTCCTCTTAGCTAGAGGGTATGAAAGTTCCTAACAACTTCTGCTATAATAGATATATTAAAGGACGCTAGTAAATAGGAAGTGTTAGGATGAAAATACTCGTAATCGAAGATAATGAAAGTGTTTGTTCCATGCTAGAAATGTTTTTCCTAAAGGAAGGGTATGAAGGGAAATTCATTCATAATGGAAAAGAAGCATTAGACTTTTTTATGGCTAATCAGAACTGGGATATTATCATTATTGATTGGATGTTACCAGGAATGGAAGGTGTTACAATTTGTAGAAGGATTAGACAGGTCAGCTCTGTTCCGATTATCATGCTTACTGCAAAAGACAGCGAGTCAGATCAAGTACTTGGGCTAGAGATGGGCGCAGATGACTATGTGACAAAACCATTTAGCCCTTTAACGCTTATGGCCCGGATTAAAGCCGTGACTAGAAGATATCAAAAAGATGCAACAAATCAAGTGGATGAAAAATTTCTTGCGACAGAGCATTTTAAAATTAGTAAGGAAAGGAGAGAAGTTATATACAATAATCAAGTCCTTACCAATTTGACACCGAAAGAATTTGATTTGCTCTATTATCTAATCAGTAACCCTAAACAGGTTTTTACAAGGGAGCAGTTACTGGATCGAGTTTGGGGCTATCAGTTCTATGGGGATGAAAGAACGGTAGATGTTCATATTAAGCGGTTAAGAAATAAAATTGGCACGAAAGATCAGCCATTTATCCATACTATCTGGGGTGTTGGCTATAAATTTGATGAATCATTGGTAAGTGGCTAAGTGAGAAGAGCAACAAGCAATTTTGCTTATTGATTCAAATATCTTTGAGTTTAACTGAAAAATGTAGCCTTTACCGCGTTTTTGGTAAAGGCTACATGTCTTATGATACAATTTCTGCTTCGGATGAAGGAGAAGGAAGAGTTTGCTTCATGGTAATAAGCTTTGTTTGTTGTTCGATCACTGTGGCAATTTTTTTAACCTCTACATATTTAACATGATGATCTTCCATTTCTATAATCTTAAAGGAATAGGATTCATAGTTAATGATATCTCCTTCAGATGCTTCATAATTGGAAGTAAGAATCCAGCCACCCAATGTATCGATTACTTCATCATTTATGCTTATTTGGAGTAAAGCATTCACTTCATTTATTATAACTTTGGCATCCAATATATAGTGATTTTCTTTTATCGTCCGAACTGGAGGGATTTCATCACTGTCAAATTCATCCCATATATCCCCAACGATTTCTTCAATAATGTCTTCCACTGTAACTAACCCTGAAGTTCCGCCATATTCATCCATTAAGATCGCCATATGAATGCGATCTTTTTGCATTTTTACTAATAAATCTTGAATGGGATAGGTTTCAATGACTCGAATGACAGGTCTTATATAAGGTTCCAACGTTTTTTTTGTTAAGTTCCTGCTTTTTAATAATTCGGTCATAATTTCTTTTACGTTTATCATGCCGATTATATGGTCCTTATCCCCATCAGTAATGGGATATCTAGTAAATTGCTCTTTCTGTATAAGATGAAGTAATTCATCTAAGGTACTAGATTGTTCAAGGGAAATAATTTCTGTCCGCGGCACCATAATTTCTTTAGCAATTCGATCATCAAAGTCAAAAATATTATTTACATACTTATATTCGGATTGATTAATCTCCCCATTTTTATAACTCTCTGATACAATAATGCGAAGTTCCTCTTCCGTGTGTGCCAATTCGTGTTCGGAAGCAGGCTTTAGTCCAAACATTTTTGTGATGACTCTAGATGAACCATTTAAAGTCCATATAAATGGATATAGCACTTTATAAAATAGGATTAAAGGCTTTGCTGCCCATAATGTAATTTTTTCTGCCTTATGAATAGCGAATGTTTTTGGAGCCAGTTCTCCAACGACAACATGTAAAAATGTAATAAATGTGAACGCCAAAGAGAAGGATAAGACGGTTATGGCTGTTTCAGGAACATGGATGATTTGAAGCAATGGTGATAAAAAATGCTGTACAGTTTCTTCTCCAATCCAACCAATTCCAAGTGCAGTAACGGTTATGCCGAGCTGGCATGCAGATAAATATTCATCAAGATTACTAGTAACTTTTTTGGCTGAAAGGGCATTTTTATAGCCTTCCTCTATAAGCTGATCAATCTTTGAACTACGAACTCTAATAATAGCAAACTCTGAAGCTACAAAAAAAGCAGTCAAAGCAATTAAAATGGCTATTATAACCAAGTTAAATATGTCCAAATAAATTTCCTTATCTCGTTTACCGAGTAAGGAGTCACCTCCTGATTAATTCAGATTGAAAGGAACTAAATCTACATTAAGTAAGCCACTTTTTGACGTATTGTCTATTTTTCTTAATAAACGAGGGTTGCAGGATGAGTTAGTATAATAATCGTTTTAAAGTAATCTTTGCTATTATATTCTTTATTTACATAAACAATCCCATTATACCACCTCACATTTGGATAATTGTATTAATAATTATACGGTAAGCCAAACTATCTAGTCAAACAATGATAACGTTAACTTTTTTAATTTTCTGTCTTTAATATAGTGTATGAAGTTAAAGGAAGCTTCATGTTCTCTATCCACTGATTCCTGTTAGGGACAGAAGAAAGAAAAAATAAGTATTACGATGAAACATTTTTGTTTAGCTGTTTCATCGTAACTAGTAAGGGGAAGTTTCCGATCATGGAAAGTAAAATCATTTTTCTATAGTTAGGTGTGAAGGTATTTTTTGAACATCAAAGGTAAAAATATGCTGTCGAATCATTTTGTCAATTTTAAATAGATAGCCATTATATTCGATGGCTTCCCCCTTTTTAATGTTGGGGTTTTGAAACAAAATCCAGCCACCAAGCGTATGAATATCCTCTCTATTGATTGTGATGGATAGCAATTCATTTACTTCTGTTAAGGATAGCTTTGAATCAAGGATATAGTGATGATCACTAATTTTTTGAATAAGCGGTGTTTCCTCTTCGTCAAATTCATCCCGAATTTCGCCAACAATCTCCTCTAATATATCTTCCGCAGTAATCAGACCTGCAGTACCGCCAAATTCATCATAAAGAATGGCAATGGAAGTTCTTTCTTTTTGCATCTTTAAAAAAACAGCTTGTATCGGTGTTGATTCAATTATATGAATAATTGGTTGAACATAGTCCGATAAAGATTTATTTTCATTACCATTTTTTATCCAATCAGTGAGAAATTGTTTTATATGGATAAAACCAATGATGCTATCTTTATCCTCATTTTTAGTAAGGGGATATCTAGTATATCGTTCTGTTTGAATGATATTTACGGCTTCTTTAATTGTTAAGTTATCAGTTAATGTCACCATTTCGGTCCGTGGAACCATAATTTCGTTTGCCAATCGGTTATCAAATGCAAAAATGCGATTAACATAGTTATATTCTGAAAGACTAATTTCTCCATTTTTATAGCTATCTTTTAATACAATTTGCAGTTCTTCTTCAGATAGTGCCTCATTATTGGCAGTTGGATCTGAGATTCCCCATAATTTTGCTACTTGTCTTGACGATTTATTTAGGAGCCAAATAAAGGGATACATAATGGTGTAAAACCAGATAAGTGGTTTACTTACTAATAAGGAGATTTTTTCCGTAAGAATAATAGCGACAGACTTTGGGAAAAGTTCTCCAATAACTACATTAATATATGTAATAATCGAAAAAGAGAGTACAAACGCCAAACCTTGGGATAGAGCAGCTGGAACGTCCCAATTTACCATTAAAGGCTGAATCAACTTTAAAATGGTAGGTTGTCCTAACCAACCTAGTCCTAAAGAGGTAATAGTTATCCCTAATTGGCAGGCAGATAGATAGCTATCAATATTTTCAATTATCTTTTTTACTGTAAGGGCATTTTTATGTCCTTCTTCTACAAGTTGTTCAATCCTTGCAGGTCTTACACGAACAATAGAAAATTCTGTTGCCACAAAAAAAGCAGAAAAAGCAGTTAGTATGACAATTACCAATAGTTGCATTCCAATCATTATTTCTTTCATCACCAATCATTTATTATCAAAGAAGTATTATCATAATTCTTTTATTTTCTTATTTTATACCTTTTCTTTCATAAAATAAAATAAAGAGAGGAGAGGATTTGAACAATTTTTGTTTTTTATCCTCATTTAAATGAATGGGACGGGAAAAATTACTGCTTTGCTGCCCATTCTCTTGCCAGCATGCTGTAGGAATATAAATCGTGATAATGGTCATAAAGAAATTCACCATCTCTGATAATTCCCTCTTTAGTAAAGGCTAGCTTTTCAGGAATTGCTTGGCTTTTTATATTTCTTACCCCACATTGTATTTCCATTCGGTTTAACTTTAAATAATAAAAAGCATAATTCAGCATGGCAGCTACAGACTTTGTCATAATACCATGTCCTTGTGCATCTTCTGCTAAAAAGTAACCAATGCTTGCTTTGCGGCTTCCCCAATCTATTTGTTGTAACGTAATCATCCCTACTAGCTTACCATTAAAAAAAATGCCTGCATTTAGTTCCGTTTGTTCAGTAAAGAGTTTATTCCATAAGGGAATAATGGTTTGATATTGATAAGGAGAAGTTATTTGATCGACCCATGGGAGCCACTCCCGTAAATACTTTCTGTTTTGATTAACGATTTGAAAAAGTTCACTGGAATCTTTTACTTCTAATAGTCGTAATCTAATCTGCTGATCTACAAAAATATTAAACAACATCGTTCATCCTTTCTAATTTTCTAAGAAGGAGATATCGTTGTATTTTATGCGAAGAAAAATATTTGGCTCGCAAACTTTGAAATCTTACGCTATCTAAAGTGGAAATTAGGCGTTTTGAAACCAGACAGTAATTTTTATAAAATATTGTAAAATAGGTTAAAAAATAGGTAGAATGTACCGATATTAAAGATATAGAGACATAACTAAGGCATTCTCTGATGGAGACGCTGTTTATTAGTGAAAGCGTTTATTTCATATCGGTGTTTGCTTAGAAATGGCCCCTTAATATGGACGGCGGAAGAGAGGATGTTTCGTAATGAAAAAGAAAAATAGTTTTAAAGTGAAAACGCTCATTATAATGAATGTGCTTATCCTAATAACTACATTAATTAGTGCATTTGTTGGTTTTTATGTCGCCAAAAATGAAAATTCAGAAACAGTAATAATCTTTATAGGTGCAGTAGTTATCATTACTGTATTAAGCTCATTTGTTTTATATGTTCTAATGAAAGGTAAATTTAAGGCAATCTCCCGCCTGAATGACAAAGTAAATATGGTGTTGCAGGGACAGCCATCTTTCGAATATAGCTACAAGGCGAAAGATGAAATAGGTCAATTAAGCCGTTCTATTGATCAGTTACAGGAGAAATATTCTTTTTTAGTATCCAGTTTAAAAACGGTGAATGAAAATGGGCTGAATCAAGCAAATGATGTTTCGGTTATCGCAGAGGAAACATTGGCAAGTTCAGAAGAAATTGGTAGAGCAATGGCTGAAATTGCGGAAGGAGCTGTAAGCCAAGCGTCCGAATTGGAAGAAGTGAAAAGAGAGATTGATAGTCTTACTAATTCGATTGATAATATGGAAGGAAAAAATCAAATCATTAAGCAAGCGACTGAAAATGCGCAAGAAGCATCCCATAATGGACAAAAGACGATTAATTCTCTGAAAATATGTAATGAGAATGCAAGTAAGTCTACAAACGATGTAAGTATTGGAATCAGCAGTCTCTATCAAAAAGTGCTAGATATTTCAAAAATTACTTCCACTATTAATAGAATTGCAGAACAAACAAATCTTCTCGCTTTAAATGCAAGCATTGAGGCTGCAAGAGCTGGCGAACATGGAAAAGGCTTCTCTGTTGTTGCAAATGAGGTTCGAAATTTAGCTGAAGAGACAAACTCTGCTACCAAACAAATTCAAGATATGATCCAAAATATTGAAAAAGAAATGGAAAGTACGGTCATGTCGATATATGAAACGACAAACCAAACAGCAGAATTAGACACAGCAGTAAAGGATACAGAAAAAGAATTTACTGCGATTGCAGCAGCTGTTATTAATAGTATTGCAGCAGTTAAAGAAATGACAGGTGAACTTAACCGTGTGGTTGAACAAAATAATCATATTTCCCGTTCCATTGCAATGGTTTCAGAAGTATCAGAGTCTGTAGCTGCAGCAGTTGAACAAATTGCTTCTAGTACTGATGAGCAAACATCTGCAATTGGAAATATGGCCAAAACAGCAGAAGTAATGAAGAGTAGTAATGAGGAATTGAAGGATTCATTGGTAAAATTTAATCTATTATAAAGGAAAAGCCTTTGCTTGGGAGCAAAGGCTTTTTTTTATAGTTTCGAAAACATAAAGAAAGCAATTATCAAAAGCTAGTTTCCTAGATAAAGATGCCATTTCACTATGGTTAGAAGAAGTCCTAGAGTTTTAACTAAAAGCCTCCACAAAAACAATTCATCTCAGTGGGGAGGGTAGTGCACAAATACATTAGTTTCTAAAATTCATTGAATTGTCACAATTATCTGTATAAATCAGATTGAATACTGTTGTTGTGATTGATATAACTATCTTATAAGAGAAAGATAATCATTCTCAATTGAAGAAAAGAGGTGAAGTAAGGTGGAAGTTAGGGTTGGACAAAGATTAAAAATAAATAAAGTAGAAGAAGGAAATTCTATGCTTCAAAGAAGATTACTTGATTTCGGATTAATGGAGGGTGCTGTAATAACTATCCAGCAAATTTTGCCATTTGAAGGACCATGCATTTTGGAATATGAAGGTACAGTAATTGGGATGAGAAAAAGAGATATGAAAATTTTGCAAATGGAGAGGGTATAAGATGGAATTAGCACTTTTGGGAAATCCGAATACTGGAAAGACATCTTTATTTAACCATCTAACGGGAACATATGAATATGTTGGAAACTGGAATGGAGTGACGGTAGAGAAAAAGATCGGTACTTTAAAAAATAAAAAGGCAATTTTAGTAGATTTGCCAGGTGTTTATTCTTTAACACCAATCTCTGAAGAAGAAGCTGTAGTCACAAAGTATTTATTAGAAGGAAAGATGAGTCGGATTGTCAATATCATTGATGCCTCTCAGTTAAAGCGAAATTTGTTATTATCAATCCAATTAATAGAATACGGTAAACCAGTTATTTTTGCCTTAAATATGATAGACATTGCAAAAAGAAATGGGAAGAGTATTGATTATCCTTTGTTAGCAACCTATTTAGGAGCTACTACTATTGCAATAAGTGCAAGAAAAGGGAATGGTTGTGAGGAGCTATCACGAGCGTCCACTATTAAACAGACGATGGAGAATGAAGAACATACTCTATCTATTCATTATGGAGAAATAATAGAAGAGGCAATAGAAAAAATGACCCTCATGCTTCAAGAAAAAACAGACCTTTCAATAAGATGGCTTACAATCCAATTACTTGATGGAAATGCAGCAATTCGTTCCTTTCTAACTAATCTTTTGACAAAACAAGAGATAGATTCATTGATTAATGATGTAACAATAGAATGTGAAAAAATAGGAAAAAAGCCAGAACAAGTAATCTATCTTAAACGGAGAGAAGTGGTTGATCAAATTGTACAAAGAGTCGAAGTAATAGCAGATAAAAAACGTATGCCAATCTCGGATAATTTAGATTATCTTGTAACAAATAAATATTTAGGTTTTCCTATTTTTATAGTCTTTATGTATTTATTATTTATGATGACTTTTGATTGGTTTGGAACACCGTTATCTGATTTGCTAGATTATTTTATTTCTGATTTATTAACGAATGGAGTAACAAGTCTTTTAACAAGTTTGCAAGCTACAGACTTTATAAAATCCCTTGTTATTGATGGAATTATTGCAGGGGTAGGTGGGGTTTTGGTTTTCGTTCCGCAAATTTTTATTTTGTTTTTTTGTATTTCCTTTTTAGAGGACTCGGGCTATATGTCTAGAGTAGCACTCGTAATGGATAAATGGTTAGAAAATGTAGGATTGAATGGGAAAGCCTTTATCCCAATGATTATTGGGTTTGGCTGCAATGTTCCTGGGGTCATGGCGGCAAGAACGATCGAAACAAAGAAGGAGAGATTATTAACGATTTTATTGTTACCATTAATGAGTTGCTCGGCAAGATTTCCTGTTTATGCATTATTCATAGGAGCTTTCTTTGGAAAAAATGGAGCGATAATAGTGTTATCTCTCTATATTTTAAGTATTGTAATGGCCTTATTACTCGCTAAATTATTTTCCTCCACTATTTTAAAAGGAGAAAAATCTATCTTTCTAATCGAACTGCCACCATATCGATTACCTAGTATAAAGGTATTATGGAAAAGTACATGGGACAAAGGAAAAGGATTTTTAAAGAAGGCAGGTACTTTTATCTTCGCTGGTTCTGTTTTCATCTGGTTATTAACTTATTTAGGCCCAGGGGGATTAGATGTAAAAATGGACCAAAGCTTTTTAGCGTTAATTGGTTCAGTGATGGCTCCAGTTCTTGCCCCACTAGGTTTTGGAACATGGGAAGCAGGAGCATCCTTATTAACTGGATTTCTTGCAAAAGAAGCAATTATTTCTGCTATGAATATCATATATGCCGTTCCTGATACAAGAAGCTTGCAGCATTTAATGGGTGAAGTCTATACGCCGCTAGCCTCCTATAGTTTTATGGTGTTTATTCTATTATACATTCCTTGCCTAGCAACACTTGGTACTATCTATAAAGAAACAGGATCAAAAAAATGGTCTGCATTTTCTGTTGGTTATGCACTTATTCTTGCATATCTTATTTCTTTTGTAATTTATCAACTCGGAAAATGGATCGGTTTAAATTAAAGGAGTGAATAGAATGTTGATCAGCATTTTACTCGGATTTCTGATTTTTAGTTACGCAAGTTATGGGTTATACCGTCACATTCAACAATCGAAAAAGGGAAGATGTGCAGCGTGTTCCTTACAGAAAGCTTGCGAACAAAAATGTGAAGCATTGAACAAAAATAATTAATTTAGGGCATCTCATAGTTTTAAATTGATATTTATGCAAAGGAAGCTTATAATATTAGTGATGGTGTAAAATTACACATAACTAATAAGGGAATGAAGAAACTTTGACTAGAGAAGAAATTATTGAGAGTGTATCGGAAAAGATGAGATTAATACGCACAGAAGCGGGATATACCCAAGATAAGATGGCTGAGGTTATTGGTTTATCAAAAAAGACATTAGTGCAAATTGAGAAAGGCAGACTATACGCAGGTTGGTCTACTGTAGTAGCAGTTTGCGCACTTTTTAGAGAGACAGAAACGGTTCGCTTTTTATTTGGTAATGAGCCATTAGAGGTATTAGAAACAGTTGCTCGAGATGGAATGGATTATCGAAAAGAGAAAACCCTTGGTGGAAAAGTATGGTGGAGAGAAGTAGAAAAAAAGAATGGATTTATTCTACAACAAAATATTATAAGTCAGCATTTTCGAATTATTGACGAGGACCATTTTCGAATCTTCTCTAGCTTTGAAGAAAAAGAATCAAAAGATCGTTTTAAGGAACTTAACGGCGAATAAATCATGCATAAATTAGGCTGTCCTATGAGTGTTAGTTTTTATTGAAAAAGACTAATAATTTAATAAGGGCAGCCTATTTTTGTGCTACTTTATTAGAAAATCACTTATAAATCTTAATATGAAATGATTGAATGGGTCCATGCGGTGAGGAAAAACAACAAAGGAAAACATAGATTGAAATGCTATACAGGTTTAAGCGTTAGCATCCGTGTCTATAAGAGCATCTTTCAAGAGGAAAAGGTAAAGAGAGAGCATCTCAGTAACCATAAAAGCCTCAATTAAACGAAAAAGAGACATCTGGCAAAGTATATTTTCATTACATTCAAAGAGCCTGGCTCCCTTTCATAAAGAAAACAATCTGATATCAGACTTAATAATGGAATTTCTTTCCGTCTATAGACGGAAAGAGAAACCATCGCATGAATGTTCATTATCTATAGCAAGAAAGATAGAATAAACTCATCAACTAAAGGATGAGGGATAAGAAATGAATAAATTTACAGAAATTTTTAAAAATGCGAGCTTTACCAGACTATTTATAGCCAATGTCACATCACAAATGGGGAGTGTTATTGGTTTAACAGCTTTCATGTTTTATATTCTTGATCGTTTCTCAGAGCAGCCATCTTATGCCACGATAACGGAATTAATGTTTTCCTTGCCAACGCTAGCCGTGTTTTTTCTTGTTGGAGTAGTGGCAGATCGACTAGACCGAAAGAAGATTGCTTACCATTGTGAGATGATAGCAGCAGCCATGTCTCTATGCTTATTAGGCGCAGTTTCCACTGGCTGGATGCCACTTATCTTTCTCACTTTATTTATTCGAAGTGCTGTTCAGAAATTCTTTTTTCCTGCAGAACAAGGCATTCTTCAAGGGGTATTAAGAAAAGAGGACTATACAACCGCAGCAGGACTTAATCAATTCATTAATAGTGTCTTTATGCTATTCGGTAATGCGATTGGTATATTCGTATATTGGACATTGGGGATTTATGGAGCGATAGTAGTTGATGTTGTTACTTTAACGATAAGCGGGCTTCTCATTAAGTCAATGAAGCTGAGTGAAGAAATTCGACAACCAAATGGCACCCACTCGTTAAAAGACTTAAATATTCGATTTATATGGAGTGACTTTATGATTGGTCTAAAGTACATACTCTCTAATAAATTATTATTAGCATTAATTTATGGATTTATTGCATTTGGGGTTGTAAATGGCGGATTTAGTGTGATACAAGTATTTATTTTGAAATATAAATTAGCTCCTGATAATTATGAACAAGTATCAATTTATTTGGGAATTGTCTTTGGCACAGGAGTAATGATTGGAAGCTTCCTTTCTTCTCTTCTTACCCAAAAGGTAAAATTATTTAAGCTGATTATAATCGGAGCATTTTATATTGCTGTTATGACAATTCTAGCGTCATATGCCACAAATGTCCTATTCTTTTTAACAATTTGTTTCTTATTAGCATTGGGGTTACCGATGATTAATATTGCAATTGGTGGATGGATGCCAACCATTATAGAGCCGAAAATGATGGGAAGGGTACAAGGCTGGATTACCCCGCTAATGATGCTGTCACAGTCCATTACGCTTGGGATTATCTCAATCGGCTATCCTAAATGGTTTTCTATAGAGATAATTTATTGGTTTGTGGGCACATGTTTTCTTATTGTTGGTGGCTATTACAGTTTAGTATTGCCAAGATTAGCAAGAGAAAAGGAAGCAAAAGAAAAGTTAGCTGGGAAAAAAGAGGTTCAACTAAATTATTAAATTCTTTTGATTTTCGAAATATTTGCAATTGACTTTATAAAAACTACGTGTTAATCTCATTTATATTGGAAAATAAATGTAGAGAAAGGATGGTTACTGATGAAAAGATTAAATAGATATTACTCCATTAAAACTTCATACATTGGTAACCTTCTTCTTTCTTATCGATAATTTTTTGCAAAAAAAAAGCTGGTTGCCATTATAGGTAACCTGTGTATTTTTCTATCATCTAGAGATGGGTCGCATGGTTGCGGTCTGTCTCTTTTTTTGTGGGAAAATATGGAATGCAAAAAAGGGCAAAACGTTTATTTTCTAATGAATAGTAAAGGAGGAAAAGTCGATGATTGTATCAGTAAAAGAGGCGAGAAATGAGTTAAAGGATTTAGAAAGTGGCTAGTCAGCAAAGAAGAGAGACAGGGGATGAGTGAATGTTTTCGATATTTTTTAAATTAAAATGGTTTTTTAAAGAGCATTGGAAAAGTTATACGATAGCTATAATTCTGTTAATTATTGTTGGATTTATTGAGGTATTGCCACCAAGAATTTTAGGATTGTTTATCGATGAACTAACGATTGGAACACTAACGACCAATAAAACAATGATGTATATACTTGTTGTATCAGGAATCACAATCAGTACGTATATCATTACCTATTTTTGGATGTATAAGTTATTTGGTGGAGCAAATATCTTAGAATTGAAACTAAGAAGCAAATTTATGAATCACCTATTAAAAATGACGCCAACCTTTTTTGAAAAAAATAAAACCGGAGATTTAATGGCAAGAGCAACGAATGATTTAAAGGCAGTGTCGGTTACTGCGGGGTTTGGTATTTTAACATTGGTCGATTCCACAGTATTTATGCTGACAATTTTAATTACGATGATCATAACAGTAAGCTGGAAATTAACACTTGCAGCGATTCTTCCACTTCCTATTATGGCAGTAATCATGAAAATATATGGGGAAAGAATCCATAAGCGGTTTATGGAAGCACAGGATGCTTTTGGTGATATGAATGATAGTGTCTTGCAGTCTGTTTCAGGAGTACGCGTGATTCGTGCATATGTTTTAGAAAAAGAAGAAGAAAAACAATTTCATCATTTCACAGAAGATGTGTTCAAAAAGAACTTGCGTGTTGCTAAAATAGATTCTTTATTCGACCCTACTATACGAATTCTTGTTGGGTTAAGCTATTTAATTGGTCTTGGCTATGGAGCTTATCTAGTATTCCAGCAACAGTTAACAATTGGGCAGCTTGTTACATTTAATGTGTATTTAGGAATGATTGTTTGGCCAATGTTTGCAGTGGGGGAATTAATGAATATCATGCAGCGCGGAAATGCTTCTTTAGATCGGGTGCAGGAAACATTAAGCTACAAAGCGGATGTCATCAGTTCGGGAAGTGGAAATGGACTGGGTGTTCCAGAAATTATCCAGTTAAAGGATGTGCAATTTCAATACCCATCATCTAAACAAGAAAATCTTCGTGATATTTATTTAACCATCAGAAGAGGAGAAACCGTTGGGATTGTTGGTAAAACAGGAAGTGGGAAAACGACAATTATAAAGCAGCTCCTTAGAGAATATCCAAAAGGGGAAGGGAAGCTTGAGATTAACGGGAATAGCATTGATTCGATCGATTTACATACGTTAAGAGGTTGGATTGGCTATGTTCCCCAAGATCATGTTCTTTTTTCAAAAACAGTGAAAGAGAATATCTTATTTGGAAAAGAAAATGCTACGGAAAAAGAATTGGAGGAAGCAATTAGCCTTGCCTCTTTTAAACAGGATATTGATATGCTTCCAGAAGGGTTAATGACACTTGTTGGGGAAAAAGGAGTCGCATTGTCTGGCGGGCAAAAACAGCGTATTTCGATTGCCAGAGCCCTTATCCGTAAGCCGGAAATTTTAATATTAGATGATTCTTTATCAGCGGTAGATGCAAAAACGGAGCAAAAGATTATTTCGAATATAAAGCAGGAACGCCAAGCAAAAACAACGATTATTACAACACATCGTATGACAGCTGTGCAACATGCTGACCATATTATCGTAATGGAAGATGGTTATATCATAGAGCATGGAACACATGATGAGCTAATGGATTTGAATGGCTGGTACAAAGAACAATATATTACGCAACAGACGAAAGCAGAATCTGAAGAAGTGGAGGTGCAAGCATGACTACTGGACAACGTTTATTTCGATATGCATGGAGCTTTAAAGGAATAATTCTTACTGCGCTACTCATGCTGACAATTGCTGTTATCGCCGACCTTGCAGGACCGTTTGTTGCAAAAAAAGTAATTGATGATCATATAACAGGGATTGAATCCCTTTGGTATCAAACAGAACCAACTAGCGATGCAGTAGCATATAACGGGAATTTTTACAAAAAAGCTGAATACCTTGATTTAGATGAAGAAATGCTTGCAGAAGCTAGAATTCTTCAGGTTGGAAGACAATTTCTTTTTGTAGATGGCACTATTTCCTTTGATGGAAGTCGACAATTTGCGAATGGCACACTGACAATCAGCAGAGAGGGAGAAATGGCAACCTATCCCGCTACTGCTTTAACTCGAACGGAAGTATTTGATTTTTATAAGCCAGAAATTATGCCTATTTTAAAGCTTTTATCTTTTTATTTTGGATTAGTTATTATTTCTGCCATATTCCAATACGGCCAGCATTACTTATTACAAAAGTCAGCAAACCGAATTATTCAAAAAATGCGGGAAGACGTATTTGCGCAAATTCAGCGGTTGCCGATCAAATATTTTGATAATCTTCCTGCTGGTAAAGTAGTTGCCAGAGTAACAAATGACACAGAGGCAATTAGGGAGCTATATGTAACAGTACTCTCGAATTTCTTTTCAAGTGGAATTAACATTATCGGAATTTATATTGCCCTGTTTATTTTGAATCCGCCTCTTGCAGCGATATGTTTAATTCTTCTTCCCATTTTATATATATGGATGATTGGCTACCGCAAATTTGCGTCTAGATATAATCATGTGATTCGTGCAAAAATTAGTGATATTAATGGAATGGTGAACGAATCTATTCAAGGAATGCATATCATTCAAGCCTTTGGCAAAGAAAAGCAAACAAGGGAAGAATTTGAGGATTTAAATAAGGAGCATTTTCGCTTTCAAAATAAGATGCTCCATTTAAATAGTCTTACCTCCCATAATTTGGTGAATGTATTAAGAAACATAGTATTTGTCGTGTTTATTTGGTATATTGCAGGTCAATCTTTAACAGCAACAACGGCTCTTTCTCTTGGGATGCTCTATGCATTTGTTGATTATATTAATCGTCTTTTTCAGCCGGTACAAGGGATTGTCAATCAATTGGCTAATTTAGAGCAAGCTCTTGTTGCAGGGGAACGAGTATTTGAATTATTAGATGAAGATGGAATTGATGTGAAGGATGTTACACTAGAACGCTATAAAGGGAATGTAACGTTTGATCAAGTAAACTTTGCCTATAAAGATAATGATTATGTATTGAAAAATATCTCTTTTGAAGCAAAGCAAGGAGAAACAGTCGCATTAGTAGGTCATACTGGATCTGGAAAAAGCTCTATTATGAATCTATTATTCCGGTTCTATGATATTCAATCAGGGAAGATTACGATAGATGGAAAAGATATCATGTCTATTTCCAAGCAAGATCTTCGTAAATATATGGGAATTGTTCTTCAAGATCCGTTCCTCTTTACTGGAACAATCGCCTCAAATGTAACGTTAAATGACCCATCCATATCAAGGGCAACCGTGGAGAAAGCATTAAAGGATGTAGGTGCAGATAGGGTATTAAAGCATTTAGAAAAGGGATACGATGAGCCAGTAATTGAAAAGGGAAGTACGCTTTCTAGTGGGCAAAGACAGCTAATTTCCTTTGCCAGAGCGCTTGCTTTTGATCCAGCGATTCTTATTTTAGATGAAGCAACAAGCAGTATTGATACGGAAACAGAACAAATCATTCAACATGCGATGGAAGTACTAAAGGAAGGCAGAACGACCTTTATCATTGCCCATCGACTATCAACGATTCGGAATGCTGATCAAATTATCGTACTTGATCATGGAGAAATCATCGAAAAAGGCAATCATGATGAATTGATGGGATTAAAAGGAAAATATTATCATATGTATCAGTTGCAGCAAGGGGAGAGTTTAGCAGGATAATGGATAATTTCTCTTCATAAGCAAGCCCTCCTAAATGTAGGAGGGCTTTAGCCATTATATTAAATTGTTATTAGCCTTGAAATCCACCTAGTTGCTTTTCAGCCATTTGTACTAAGCGTTTTGTAATTTCTCCACCAACAGATCCGTTAGCGCGAGAAGTAGTTTCTGCACCTAGGTTTACACCGAATTCAGATGCAATTTCGTATTTCATTTGGTCTAGAGCTTGAGATACTCCTGGTACTAATAGTTGATTTGAAGAATTGTTGTTTGCCATTGTGTTCCAGCTCCTTCTAGTTGTTTTTTTGGTTGGGTTAACTGGAATTGCACCAGTTGTAAGAGAATTCTTACTACCACTAGGTGTAACCCATTAATAGATATGGCATTTTGCTGGTTAGTTGTTGCCTTGGTTGTTGCTTGTACTATTATTATGGATGGATTTCTTGTTCTTATTCAACAAAAAATGGAGGAAATTAATTCCTTTTACAACAGTTGGATAGTTTCTATTTCAATACAGAAACTAAAGGCAGAATAAAGTGCATTTTCTCTTTAAGGCACTACTTAATGTCTCCGGATTGTGGAAAAAAGGAAGGTGAATATAAAGTGGGCTCAATATGTCCGATTTGTAATGGGATGGAAAGCTTAGAAAAGCCTTGTACTAACTGTGGATATCAAGTGGAAGACAGGGGGAGAGTGATGGACTATTATGATGACTATAGTGCATATATGCCAATTGATCAGATGAAGTTAGAAGATGGCTATCAAGATTTATCTGCACATTTATGTCCTCATTTTATACAGTGTCCTCATTGTGGGCAGGAAGAAATTTTATTAATAAAGGAATAAAAATGATATGGAGACCATTGTATCTAATAGTAAAAAAGCTTACCGAGCATATATAGGTAAGCCTTTTTTTAGTATGCAATTAACGAATACGAAGTTCTGTTTCTTTATCGAAGAAGTGACCTTTATTCATATCAAACGCTAATTTAACCGATTGACCAGCTTGAAGGTCGGCTCTTGAATCTAAGCGAGCAACAAATTCTTTTCCAGATAGAGTAGAGTACACAAGGCTCTCTGCACCTGTTAATTCAAATACATCTACTTTTGCGTCAAAGCTTGTATTTTCTGAACTGCTTATAAATACTAATTCATCATGGATATCTTCTGGACGAACACCGAAGATAACTTCTTTACCAACATAATTTTGTTCGCGCAATGTTTTTAATTTTCCTTCTGGAATGATGAAAGAACTATCGCCAATTACCATTTTATTGTCGACTACTTTTCCTTCAAAGAAGTTCATTGCTGGTGAACCAATAAATCCGCCAACAAAAACATTTTCCGGTTTTTCGTATACTTCTTTTGGAGCACCAACCTGTTGGATAACTCCATCTTTCATAACAACAAGTCTTGTTGCCATTGTCATCGCTTCTGTTTGGTCATGCGTTACATAAATAGTAGTCGTTTGTAGTCTTTGGTGAAGCTTTGAAATTTCAGCACGCATTTGTACACGTAATTTAGCATCTAAGTTTGATAATGGCTCATCCATTAAGAATACTTTTGCATCACGAACAATGGCACGGCCTAGTGCAACCCTTTGACGTTGTCCACCGGATAATGCTTTTGGTTTTCTTTTTAAGTATTCTTCTAATCCAAGAATTTTTGCAGCGTTATTTACTCTTTCTTCAATTTCCGCTTTAGGGAATTTACGAAGTTTTAATCCGAATGCCATATTATCATATACAGTCATATGTGGATATAGTGCATAGTTTTGGAAAACCATCGCAATATCGCGATCTTTTGGAGCAACATCGTTAACACGTAATTCATCAATAAAGAAATCACCTTTTGAAATATCTTCAAGACCTGCAATCATACGAAGAGTTGTTGATTTACCGCAACCAGAAGGACCAACAAATACGACAAATTCTTTATCCTGAATGTGTAAATTAAAATCTTTAACCGCTTCTACTTTTTCATCATAAATTTTATAAATATTCTTTAACACTAGTTCTGCCATTTTGTTCTCCCCCTACTATTTTATAGTTATACTTTAACACTTTTGATACCGTTTTCAAATTGGCGAATTGCATGAAAAACGCTTACAAAATTTTGAGCAAAATGCCTAAGAACTTGTATAATCAGGTGAATTCGCTCGTTTTTATAGCAAATAATCTATAGGCAATGTTTATTTGGGTGGAGAATAAGAGGGGATGCAAAAGAAAAAAGCCAATAATGGCTTTGGAAAAGTGTGCTATCTTCCACTTGTATAATATAAGCAAGCAAGATAGGTTGTTATGTAACTATGATAATTTTTTAAGTCAAATCCTGTTTTTTCAGTAAATTTATCAAGGCGGTATTGTAATGTATTGCGGTGGATAAATAATTGTTTGGCTGTATTGGTGCTGTGTCCATTGTTTTCTATGAATGTTTTAATGGTCAGCAGAAGTTCTTTATCTTCATCAAATATCGAGAACCATTCTTTAAATAAATGAAGTTCGTCTTCTCTTAGTCGGCTGATTAATAGGTTTGGGAGAATCGTTTCCATACTGAGTACATTTGATTTTGGCATAAATGCCAAGCCTTTTGAAAATAAGTTTCTTTCTTGTCCAAATATTGTGGGGATTGGACTACTTAGCTTCATTTCTTTTCCTAAATAAAAACAAATGGAAAAAAAGAAATCGGATTGTAAAGCTTGCGCAAGAGCAAGTAAATCTTCCTCTTCTAAATATTGTGCATTTTGCTCAATGACCACACCTTCACTTAAGCCATTCCATATAATAAGACTATTTGTATCTATAAATCCTTCAAAGGCAGACTCAATCAATTTTTTTTCAAGAGAAACAGAAATTCCTTTAATTTGAAACTGGATGAAACGTATGGTTTCAACATTTTTAAAAGCAGGCTTTTCTCCATTGAAATAAAGATATTGATTCCAGGTATACTCTTCTTTCTTTAATGTTTCATCAGGTTCGAAAAAATCATAGCATGCTTTTAATAATTCTAGCTGAGATTCATCGATCTCCTGCTTTAGAATGCCAATCCAATCATCTTGAAAATTAGTCTTGAACCAATGATAATCAGAAAGCTGAGACGGGGCTGGAGGCGTTGATTGCTCCAAGCTATGTTTATAATAAGCTAATATTTTATGCTTCAATTGATGTTACCTCCGAAATAGTAAAAACATTATCATAATTTTATTTTATAACTTTTTATAGAAATGGGGCAAGTGGGGGCGTTTGTGGAGGGAGAGTTTGGCTGAAAAGGATTCAGTATTGGCTGAAAAATCTGAAGTTTGGCTGATAAAAACTAACATTAACCGAGATAAAGTTAAAATGCACCCCCTTCCATATAAAATCACTAATTAAGGGGATGCTGAATGAGTTTATTCACTTATATAAGGTGGTTCTTCTTCAGGCAGCTCTCTTGCTTCTTCGATATTAGCATTTTCTTCTCTATTGAAAACCGTACCGCCAGCTAATCCTTCATTAATCATACGGTCAATATCTAAATAGGCTTTGTCCTTGCCTTCAAATTCAAGATCTTTTTTTGCTCTTTTCATGAAAATCCCTCCTACCATTAGGATGAGTCTTCTAATTAGTTTTATTCTTGGAGGGAAAATTAGTTAGTGTATAAAAAAGCTTTACTAGTTGCTGGCATCTTTTTTCCTCAATCTCTACTTCATCAAATAACATTGGTTTTGCATTGACTTCAAAAAGATAATAATTGCCTTCTTTATCTACACAAGCATCAATCGAGAATTCACCTATGAAACCATATTTTTTTGTTAAAACCTCTCCACAATGGGTGACTAGTTTTTCGAAAAATAGATCATGTTCCTTTTGTGCTACTTCACGATAGGCCAATAGTTTTCCGCCTGATGGAATATGAGTCGTTACATCTTGTTGATTTGCCTGTCTTACGCCAACTCCTGATAGAACATAGCGATTTTCTTCAAACATAACTAACAGGCGGAAATCATAGCGGCTTCCTTTATATAATGCTCCGTCAATTTCTTCTTGGATAAGAAATTTCTTTTGGGACCATTCTTGATAATACTGATTCCAAACTTCATCTATCGAAGAAAAAAAAGCTGTTTCCTTCGTTGTACTTACTTGAATGGAATGCTCTTTTTCTAGCCTTATGCGATAAATATGATTCCCCTTAGATCCCTCAATTGGTTTTAAATAGATTTTTTTATATGCATGAAAAAAAGCAACAAAATCCTCTTGTCTCTCTAAAAGTGATGTTTTTGGTATGTGTCTATTTAACAAAGGATGCTCGCTAAATAGCTCATAAAGTTCCCATTTATTTATAAAGGATGGATTAAAAAAAGGGATTCCATTTTTTTTTAGAAAAGATACGGCATTTTGGAAGACCTCTTGCTTTTCTGTGTTTCGAAATGGCACTCGGTTATAAACTATGTCTGGCAATGGTGTAATGGCTTTAAGCCACTTATTTTGAATGGAACAAAAAATATAACCTGTTAGCTCATCTCTTTGTAAATTTTCAGGCGGAAAGATGACGACAATCCCGCCTGTAAGCTGCAGCTGTTTCTGAATCTCCTTAAAAAGCGCACCATTCCCTATTAATTTGTCCTGCTTATTTTTTGCAATCATAATGCCAATTAATGGGCCAACTTTATTCTGGTATTCGACAATCGGAAAAGCTACATGATTGGAAGGAGGCCTTGCGAAAGATAATCGCGTTTTAGATGATCCAAAAAAGTAATTTTTTGTTGAATCTGTATACCAACATTCTTTTTCGGAATCATAATAAATATTCATTGATAAATATCCTCTAGACTAAGGATGCTTTGTTCCATTAGAAAGACTGCGTACTCTAGGGATTTTCGGCGTGTTTCCAGATCGAATTTTTTTAGAGAGGGATGTTTAAAGATGCTTCTTCCAGGTTTAGCGTTCGCCTCAAATAACCAGACACGCCCTTTGCGATCCAACCCTAAATCGAATCCGATTTCGCCAATATATCCTTCCATCTGCTTTTCTAGAGCTTTACTGATTTGCAAGGATGCTTTAGTAAGTTTAGTTATCATTTCTTCGCTTTTTAAATCTGTATCCGATAATTCGTCCATTGCTTTAACAATTCCTCCATTATTAAGATGTGTAGTCACACTTCCTGGACCAGCAATTTTTGCTGCAATTGCAGTCATTTCCCATTGTCCATCTTTATTTTTATTTGTATGAATTCGAAAATCGACTGACTTATTTTCCGAACGAATTAAGTGAATGCCTTGTTGAACGATATAATGAGATAAGTTTTGCTTATCGAATAAATGATTCATTAATGCTTCTAAATGGTCAAATTTCATGAGCCGATTACCTTGGTCTATATCTTTAAAGCGGGTGTAGTAATAGCCATCTTTTTTATCATACAATAGCTGGTAGATCCCTTTTCCAAGACTCCCGTTTTTTGGTTTAATATAGACATTGCCAAAGTTTGAGAGCATTCTTTCGATAACAGAAAAATTAGTGAGTGCATGGGTCTCTGGCAAATAATCGGAAATATTATCATCTTGCAGTAATCTTTCATAAATATCCAATTTATTAAAGAAGCCTGGATTATACCAGGGAATCGAATATTCCTGTTGCAATCTGTTTTTAACGGCTTGAATTTTGTTTAAGTTTTCAATTCTACGATTAGGTATGCGGTCATAAATAACATTTGGGAAAGGAACCTCTACTGATTTCCAGCCATCCTCATAAAGTAGTCCATTAATGGTACCAGTATCCCAATTAACATGTTGCTCCCCAAATAGGAAGGCTATGACACCAACTGTTTTTTGCACAGAAAGAAGCTTTGAAAATAAAATGGAACGATCTCCGATTGGACGCACTTTTATAGTTGAAAATCCGGATGTGAATATTCCTAGTAGTGGACCTGCGTATAACGTCTCATTAACCACAAATAAATGAATATTAGAAGTGGACGATGGGAAATGCAAGTCATTAAATAGATTGGAACTAATTCCTACCGTATTTCTTGATTTATTCTGTTTTTTGATCGTTGCTTCCTTACTTGCAGTGCCAAAAGCAAGTATTTTTAAATCTGTGTTTATATCAAAGTCAGTTGGTAAGTAGACTGTATTTTCGCTATCAGTTATTATTTCGATAGGATATAGCTTTTTCATCCATATTCCTCCTTTTATCATCAGCTAATTTAGCAGCATAAAGGACAGGAGCTTTATAAAGTTTCTCGCTTAGATGAGGATAGGCTGTCATGATTACTTTTCTTCCTGGCTTTGAATTTACATCAAGAATCCATAGGGAGCCATTTGGGGTAATACCAATATCTACGCCGATTTCAAATAATGGAGAGAAAGAACTTTCTAATATGGAAGGAAGGAGTGAAAATATTTCCTCTATTTCCTGTTTAAGAAAGCTTTTTAATTTAATGTGAATGGACAAAAACCAATCATCAAAGGCAACAATCGATGCACCAGCACTTAAATTTGAGATGATTCTCCCTTTTTCCCCAATACGGACTCCTTTCTCAACGACTTCCCATTCTTCCTTCACGTTTTTTTGCATAAGAGCACGAATATCAAATGGTTGTTCGTCTTTGTTTGACAGTGGAAGATATGCTTGCATTAAATAAGCATTTCTTTTTAAAAGCTGATTAAGCCATTTATTAAAAGTTATCCGATCAGAAAATAACTTTTCTACGGTTTTATCTTTTTTATCCGTTCTTACCAATATTCCTTCTTTTTGTTTCTTGATAAAAAATAGTCCATTTCCTTGGGAGCCGTTTATCGGTTTTATGATTATTGGATTTAAGCTCTGAAAATTAACT
Source organism: Niallia sp. HCP3S3_B10 (assembly GCF_052064465.1). Lineage (NCBI taxonomy): Bacteria > Bacillati > Bacillota > Bacilli > Caryophanales > Bacillaceae > Niallia > Niallia sp. HCP3S3_B10. The sequence continues at coordinate 38,757 of NZ_JBQHVO010000032.1, forward strand.
TGATTTGCTGCTTGTAAGAGAAATGTTTCTGGAAGATATGCTGCAAGCTTTGATTCGCGCAATACTTGATATAGTTGCCATTTATTTGGTAATCCATTGCCGATAAAGGTGATATTAGGCTGTTTTTTTAGCCATTGAATAATATTTTTGCATTGGATAGAATGAGAATCATCATGATAAAAACAACGATCATATAGAATAGTAGGAACTGGGAATTCTGATTCTATCCAAGTATCTGAGTCTGGCATATATTCTTTTCCTTTTACAGTATGTGTAAAGGGATGATAGGTGGATGGGACAAAATGATAGATCGTTAAATGATAATCGCGTCCATATTTTGCTATTTCGTGAATGTATTTGTTTTCATGCTCTAAGGATAATGACATAATTCCAAATTTATTCATCTTCTGATATCTCCTTTAAACAAGGGGAAAAGGAAAGTGCAATAAAATATTCAAGCAAAGCTTTCGTAGATGGCCTTGTTTTTTCAATATGTTCTTCTAATTTCTTAGAAGGTTTGGAATTTACTTCGATAACCCACAGATGACCTTGTTTATCCATACCAATATCGATACCTAATTCTCCTAAGTATCCATCTGTATTTTCACTAAGGATAGCTGCTATCTCTAAAGCTAATGCTTTTAACTCTTCTATTTTCTGTACTGCTTTTTCTGTAGTCAGTAATTCATGTAACACGACTTTTGCTGGCTTCATTTCTGCACCTTGGGCCAAATTTGCAACGATCGCATTTTTTTGAGCAATTCTTGCAACAATGGAGGTAATGCTCCAGTTGCCTTGGTAATTTTTATGACAAAGAATACGGAAGTCAAGAGAGCGCCCATTTGATTTGAAAAAATCAATTCCTTGCTGACATATATAGCTTCTTCGCTTGGCATAACCTTCTAGCCATTTCCATAGCTTTTCTTCATCTGAAAATAGTTTAGTTATCCCTTTTCTTTTTCCAGAAGAAATAGTTGCAGAAAATCCATTGTTTAAGTGTTCAATATGAATGATATTTCTACCTTGGCTACCATGAACTGGTTTAACATAAAGAAGTGGGAATGTTAGCATGGAGATAAAATTTTGATAGGTGAGTTCCTTTGTTACAGGTAAATGTTCATGCATTGTTGCACTTTTGTTTAGAAGTTGATAGGTTTCATCTTTTGAAAAAAATCTGCTATTGAAAATAGGAATATCTTTTTCCTCAAGTAATTTTTTAAGCTTTAAAAAGGCGGTGCTAGAATCTGCTTTTCGAGAGTGAAGCCGGTTATAAATAACATGAGGATAAGGGAAGTCCAGCCTATTCCAAGTGTTATGATGAAAAAAATATCCGTTCATTTTATCCTCTTGAACATTTTGTAGTCCAAAAAGATAAAAGAATCCACCTATTTGAGTTAATTCTTCTGTTAATTCCTTGCATAAATGTTGAATGCTAGGAAATATGATTTCTTTCTTATCATCGTTAATTTCTGTTAATATGCCAATCACTGGGCCTAAATGGATTAATTGATTTTTGTTAAAATATGGGATGAGAAAAGTATCGATTTCCTTTGGAAGTAGTAAACTCTTTTCTAAATCAGTACTAAACACAATATCTTGCTTTTCAAGAGAATGTGTTTGAACTGCAACTTGAACATTCCTTTTAGCTAGACATACATACACAGGCTCATTCAAATTTATGTTTAAAAATTTTAGCAAAGAGGGACTGATAGCTATAGATAATCCATCTAAAGCTTCTTGAAAATCGTCTTTTTTAAATAGTTGCAAAAATTTAAGTGTCATTCAGATTCCCCATTTGTTTTTTCAATTTAGGAAGAGCGATACTGACATTCGCCTATTTTGGTGCTGATATATCGTATGAAAATATAGCTAAGTTGTGATAACTTTGAAAAAAGATTTCACTGGCTCAAGCTCAAAGCTGATACAGGCATAGATACTTTTCCTATATTTCTGAAATAAAGGTATTTCTGGTATTATGATGCATAGTTTGTTATAGTGGAGACAATTGTTAAATAAAGGAGTTGTTTTAATGGCAGTAAATGTACATGACCCTGCAAATGAATTAGAGAAAGCGATTCGTCAAAGTGATGAATATACAGAATTGAAAACAATGTATGATACGGTAAATGGAGATCCTTCCGCAAAAGCAATGTTTGATAATTTCCGTAATATTCAACTACAGCTTCAGCAAAAGCAAATGGCAGGTCAAGAAATTACTCAAGAAGAAGTAGAACAAGCACAAAAAACAGTGGCACTTGTTCAACAACATGAAAGTATTTCAAAGCTAATGGCTGCAGAACAACGCATGAGTGTGTTAATTGGTGAATTAAATCAAATTATCATGAAACCATTAGAAGAGTTATATGGACCAGCACAACAACAATAATAAGACAAACGAAAATCCTCTGCTTATGTAGGGGTTTTTTTATGGAGAAAAGCATAGAGATTGAATGCCAAGTACTAAAAATCATAGGGAAAGTGGATAAAATAATAGGAGGATGGCGAAATGCCATCCTCCTAAAGTCATATCTATTTAATTAAAATATTTTTTAATTAAAACTTGCTTCCGCCAAGTTGTTGCTCAGCCATTTGTACTAATCTTTTAGTGATTTCGCCACCTACTGAACCGTTAGCACGAGAAGTAGTTTCAGCACCAAGGTTTACTCCAAACTCTGATGCAATTTCATATTTCATTTGATCCAATGCTTGAGATACTCCTGGAACTAATAATTGATTTGATGAATTGTTATTTGCCATGATGAATGTTTCCTCCTTGAGTGATTTAATTTGTGTTACGTTTATTATTTTAAAAAAAATCACGTTTTTTATGCAAAAAAGCAAAAAGTAATTTTTTCCATAGGAAATAAAATGTTGTTTTTATGCAGTTATTGTTAAAAACAGGTTCGTTCCATTTCGCTCCAGAAAGTTGCTTTCCGCGGGGAGGAACCTGAGCCTCCCTCTAGAAATGTTGGAATATCAACCTTTAAAGCCGTTTTATGGCTCCTCGGCTTTGCCTGCGGGGTCTCAGCCTTTCCTCTATTTCCCGCAGGAGTCAACTTTCTTCCGCTCCATTCCACTCTCGATTTTAAATTAATTTTCATAGCTACTAACCTTTTAGAAATAACCACAATAAATCGCTATATCTTCTGTTAATCTTCTGTCAAAAGTTCTAATATGCTTGTTTCTCACATAAATGATATATAAAGACAATACATCTACATCGAAGAAATGGGGGATTTTATGATTTATCGCTTATTAGCTTTAAATATCGATGGTACTCTCCTTCAATCAAATGGGCGTTTAACAAAATCGACGAAGGAAGCAGTTGAATATGTTCAGCAAAAAGGAATTTATGTGACACTTGTAACCGCTAGGAGCTTGCCATCTGCAAAAAAGGTAGCTAAAGCGTTAAAATTGGATAGTTATATCGTTGCACATGAAGGGGCATTAGTTTCCAATCATGATGACGATACCATTTTTGTGAAACGAATAGCAGAAGATTTAACAGCAGATATTGTTCGATTTTTAGAAGGATTTATCTGCCAAATTCGCTTAGTACATGAAAAGTTCTCACTAGCTAATAAATCAAAGCTCCATCATAATATGCTTGCAAAGACAGTCTTATCTTCCGGTGATCCTGTTTTTTATTCCCACCAATTCGTCGATGTTTTAAGTGATGTTTTATTAGAAGAACCAGTAAGCCCACCTAAAATGGAAGTATATTTTGAAGAGAAAAAAGATTGTCAGGATGCAAAAGAAGTGCTTGAAAAAATGTTTGATGATATTTATGTTGTTCAGCATAATGAGTTGCGCTTAGATATTTTGCCAGCTGGCGTGTCTAAGCTTAATGGCTTGTTATATTTGGGGGAGAAACTCGGAATTAAGAGTAGTGAAATGGTTGCTATAGGTGATGGGTTGGATGATTTAGAACTAATTGAAACAGTTGGTCTTGGCGTAGCAATGGGAAATGCATCAAATCAGGTGAAAATTGCTGCAGATTGGGTAACGAGATCGAATAACCAAGATGGCGTTGCCTATATGGTAAAAGAGCATTTCCGTAAACAGCAGCCAATTGAATTTTTACGAAAAATGAATATTATTAAATAGCCATTATTTATATTTTTACTAAAGGAGAAGTCATTATAGGGCTTCTCCTCTTTTAGCTTTTCTTTACAAAGTTTTTTGACCTTTCTAGTTACTTTTTGTAGACTAAAGTATAATCGGATAAGGAAGCATTATTTTTGAATAAAGGTGAGTTGAATGATTATGAAAGTTATATATATACAAGGATTAACAGATGAACGTTATATAAGGCCATTAGAGCATATAGCTAATCTATTTTTTGAAGATACAAAAGTGCTTTATAGAGCAGAAGAAAAGGCAGACCTTCATGTTCGATTTGAAACAGAAAGCATTGGAAATGTGTTTTTTGTAAAAGGGAAGCTAGATGAACTAGAAGAAGGAACTACATTTGAAAGCAATGCAGATCTTAGCCATTTAACTGATAAAGAAATATTTAAGCAAATGAAAAAAGCTATTTCAAAAAGCTACTTATTAATGTTGCAAGAATACACAGGTATGGTGCAAAAATGGGGAATATTAACAGGGATTCGCCCGACGAAGCTCCTTCATCGACATATGCAAGCCCAAACTCCCACAGAGGAGGCACATCAGGCTCTTCGCGAGGAATTTTTAATGTCAGAAGAAAAAATCCATTTAATGCAGAAAATTATCGATCGGCAACTAGCGGTGATCCCTGATTTGTATGATTTAAAAAAAGAAGTAAGCATCTATATTGGCATTCCGTTTTGTCCGACAAAATGTGCTTATTGCACATTCCCTGCATACGCGATTAATGGACGTCAAGGTTCTGTTTCTTCCTTTTTAGGTGGGCTTCATTATGAAATGGAAAAAATCGGCGAGTGGCTGAAAGAGAAAAATATTAATATTACAACCGTTTATTATGGTGGCGGTACACCAACAAGTATCTCGGCAGAAGAAATGGACATGCTTTATGAGCGCATGCATGCTTCTTTTCCGAATGTCGAAAACATTCGTGAAATAACGGTCGAAGCGGGAAGACCCGATACGATTACCCCAGAAAAGCTGGAAGTTCTAAAAAAATATAATATTGATCGCATTAGTATTAATCCACAATCGTATACACAACAAACTTTAAAAGCAATTGGCAGACATCATACAGTGGAAGAAACAATTGAAAAGTATCATTTAGCGCGTAAGCACGGAATGAATAATATTAATATGGATTTAATAATTGGTCTTCCTGGTGAAGGAATAGAGGAGTTTAAGTATTCTCTTGATAAGACGGAAGAGTTAATGCCTGAATCATTGACTGTTCATACCTTATCTTTTAAACGTGCATCTGAAATGACTCGAAATAAATCAAGATATAAGGTAGCAGATAGAGAAGAAATTCAGCAAATGATGAAGATGGCAGAAGAATGGACAGAGGAATATGATTATGTACCATACTATTTATACCGTCAAAAAAATATTCTGGGGAATTTAGAGAATGTCGGCTATTCAAAGAAAAACCAAGAAAGTATCTATAATATTATGATGATGGAAGAATTGCAGACGGTAATTGGTGTAGGTTGTGGAGCGTCCAGTAAATTTATCCACCCTGTTACTGGGAAGATTACACAATTTTCTAATCCAAAGCATCCAAAAACATATAATGAAAGCTTCGAGGAATATACAGATAAAAAAATAGCATTGTTAAACGAACATTTTTCATTAGAAGCTTCAAAATAAGGATTAATAAATTTTTCTGAGTCAAAATATCTGCGTTGTTTGTCTTGGACGCGGAATAAAATAAAATCTATTAGAACCATTTTTCGTTCTGGTAGATTTTTTTCTATGTTCCCGCCTTTATTTTTCGTATGGAAAAGAATAGCTAGTGTCAAACTAATAAATGCTTTTCACTAAATAGACATTTTTTTATCAAGAAAAATAGTTGCTTTTTGTGTTAAAAACGAATAACATAGAAAATGTTGTTTTTAAATGTTCGTTTTTTGGAGGTCTTTTATGTTTAACTTAAAGCAAAATAATACTACCGTGAAAACGGAGTTAATGGCTGGATTCACTACTTTTTTAACAATGGTTTATATAGTAGTTGTCAATCCAGATATTCTATCAAAAGCAGGAATTCCGTTCGATCAAGTGTTTCTTGCGACGATTATTGCAGCAGTTTTAGGAACATTATGGATGGCTCTTTTCGCCAATTATCCAATTGCAATCGCACCTGGGATGGGGTTAAATGCCTATTTTGCCTTTTCGGTGGTCGGAAATAATAATGTTGATTATACAGTTGCTCTATCAGCAGTGTTTGTTGCAGGTATTATCTTTCTAATTCTGTCTTTAACATCCTTTAGAGAAAAACTGATACTAGCAATACCAGATAATTTAAAGCATGGCATTACAGCGGGGATTGGGTTGTTTATTGCTTTTATTGGATTAAGACAAACAGGAATTATTGTGGACAATGCAGAAAATCTTGTTGGCTTAGGAGATTTTAAGTCGACTACCGTTATTCTGGCATTGGTCGGTTTGGCTATCACCATCATTCTGTTTAGCTTGAATGTAAAAGGAGCTTTATTCATAGGGATGATTGCAACAAGCATTATCGCTTATTTCACTGGATTCTTATCTTTTGACAATGGGATTATGGCAACACCACATTTGCCAGAAGGGCTTATTATCAGTAATCCATTTACTGCGTTTGGCGATGTTATTCAACATGGGCTATATGCCGTCGTTTTTTCTTTCTTATTGGTAACGATTTTTGATACTACGGGAACAATGGTTGGTGTAGCAGAACAAGCAGGACTCATGAAAAACAATAAATTGCCTAAAGCAAGACAAGCCCTACTTGCTGATTCACTTGGAACATCTGTTGGGGCGATGTTTGGAACAAGCCCAACAACAGCATTTATTGAATCTACTTCAGGTGTGGCTGCAGGTGGACGTACTGGGTTAACAGGGGTCACTGTATCCGTATTATTTATTTTATCTGCCTTTTTTGCACCGTTAGTAGGTAGTATATCTGGATTATCTGCTATAACTGCACCTGCATTGATTATTGTAGGAAGCTTAATGATGGGATCGATAAGTGATATAAAATGGAATGAATTTGATGAAGCTTTTCCAGCATTTTTGGTTATTTTAAGCATGCCACTTACATCAAGCATTGCAACCGGAATAGCACTTGGCTTTATCTCCTATCCATTATTAAAACTAGTAAAAGGGAAGGGCAAAACGGTACATCCATTAGTATATGTGTTTGCTGTGTTATTCCTTTATCAATTAGTATTTTTACCACATTAATAGGAAAAAAGCTGCTGATAGACTCAATAGAGCTTATCAGCAGCTTTTTTTATAGAGTTAGTTTCTTGCTTGACGACATAGCTTCTGGCGAATTTTCCACATGGGGTGAAGGAGAAAGGCTCTTAGTTAACTACTTTATATGGGAAAAGAATAAATCCAAACGTAGAGGATGAAAATATATATGGTGAGTTATCAAAAATAGTAGTAACATCCGTATACAATGAAACCTTTTACAATCTTAAACCGTATAGAGGAGTGAGGAGGGGATTCTGTGTCTTTAGAGTTAAAAAACGTGACAAAAAAATTTGGTTCGTTCACTGCAGTGGATGATTTATCCATTTCCATTCCTGAAAATGAAATGTTCGGCTTTTTAGGAGGAAATGGGGCGGGTAAGACAACGACTTTTCGCATGATCCTAGGTATTTTGGAAAGTACAGATGGGCAAATAACATGGGATGATAAACCGATTAATTATTCCACAAGTCCTTATATTGGATATCTTCCAGAAGAAAGAGGGTTATATCCAAAATTAAAAGTACGTGACCAGCTTGTCTATTTAGCTAGACTAAGAGGGATGGAAAAAAAGGCTGCTTTAAGGGAATTGGAATATTGGCTTGACCGTTTTAAAGTTCCTGAATATATAGATAAAAAAGTGGAGGAGCTTTCCAAAGGAAATCAGCAAAAAATCCAATTTATCAGTGCTGTTTTACATAAGCCGAAACTATTAATTCTCGATGAGCCGTTCAGCGGTTTAGACCCAGTAAATGTTGAGCAATTAAAAAGTGCTGTCGTTGATTTAAAAAATAATGGAACGAGTATTGTTTTTTCCAGTCACCGAATGGAGCATGTGGAGGAATTATGTCAGCATTTGTGCATCATGCATAAAGGAAAACCTGTTGTTCATGGCGCGCTTAAAGAAATTAAAAGAAGCTTTGGGAAGAAAAATGTAACCATCCATGCTGATTTTGATTTAACGCATTTAATCCGATATCCAGGCGTATTAAAATTAAAGGAGAAAGCAGAGGGAGTTTCTCTTCAGATTGAGGGAGAGGAAATTGCAGAGAGAATTTTAAAGGATATTGTTGGAAAAGGCTTTATCCGCAAATTTGCCTTAGAAGAGCCTTCTTTAAACGATATTTTTATCGAAAAGGTAGGTGCTTCTCTTGAATAGTTTTTGGATTATCCTTTTTCACACCTTTCTAAGCAAGTTTAAAACAAAATCCTTTCTCATCACAACAGCTATCACTTTAATATTGGTTATTGCACTTACAAATCTTACTACCATTATTGAGACATTTTCTGGAGAAGACGAAAAAACAGAAGTGGCAGTTATCGACCAGAGTTCCTCACTATTACCAGTCATTCAAGAGGCAATACAGACGATGAATGAGGATGTCAAACTTATTTCATTTGAAGATAGTGAAGAATCAGCTAAAAAAGAAGTAGAAGAAGGCAACTATAGTGGTTTGCTGATTGTAGATGTTGATTCGAGCAAATTACCAGTAGCCACCTATTATACGATGGATATTGCGGAATCGTCTCTTTCTGATAATTTATTAAATAGTATTCAACTAGTTAAAAATCAATTAGCAGCTAATCAGCTTAATTTAACAAATGAGCAGCTCGTTAAATTGAATGAGCCTGTTTCCTTTGAGAAAATTGCTCTTGTAAAAGATGCAAAGACAGAGGAAGAATTAAGTCAAGCGAGAGGATTAGTTTACATTCTTTTATTCTTAATATATTTTGCTGTTGTTTTATATTCTGGAATGATTGCAACAGAAGTAGCGACGGAAAAATCATCGCGTGTGATGGAGATTTTAATTTCAAGTGTATCTCCGATTAAACATATGTTTGCTAAAATACTAGGAGTTGGTTTATTAAGCTTGACTCAACTTGCGTTATTAATGATTGTTGGTTATTTTTCTTTAACAAGCAATGATAGCATGGGGTCAATGGAAGGATTCTTAGGATTTAGCGAAGTACCTGTAAGCACGATTATTTATGCTGCTATCTTCTTTATTTTAGGCTATTTCCTATATGCTACACTTGCTGCATTGCTTGGATCACTTGTAAGCAGAATTGAAGATGTTCAGCAAATGATTACACCAATGACATTATTAATTGTTGCAGGATTTATGATTGCTATGTTCGGGCTAAGTGCACCAGACAATACGTTTGTAACCATCACATCTTATATCCCATTCTTCACTCCAATGCTAATGTTTATGAGAGTAGGAATGTTGAATCTGGCTTTTTGGGAGCCGATTTTAGGTATCATTATTTTAGTTGCTACTATTATGATTCTTGCTATATTTGGGGCAAGAGTATATAAAGGCGGAGTACTGATGTATGGAAAATCAAATTCTTATAAAGATATTAAAAAAGCTCTGCAGCTTACAAAAAAAGAATAAACATAAAAAAGCCTCATGAATAGTGGGGCTTTTTTTTGTGGAGTAATCTAACTAATAACGATAAACGAAGGTATTCTATTAAAAACACTGACTAAGAGAAGATAAGAACGTGCATTCGTATTTTTGGCATGGTAAAATAGAAGCAAATAGCTTTAGGACGTGAGAGTATGGAAATATCCTTTATACATTGTGCAGATTTACATTTAGACAGTCCGATGGTTGGGTTGAAGAATTTGCCTGTAACACTGCATACTAAATTAAAAGAAAGTACGTTTACCGCATTTAAAAAAGTTATTGACACAGCAATTAGCAAAAAGGTAGATTTTATGATTATTGCTGGAGATATATACGATGGGGAAGACAGAAGTATCAAAGCACAAATACGTTTTCGAGATGAAATGCTGCGTTTAGAAGAAAAGCAAATTGAGGTATATCTTGTCCATGGAAATCATGACCATTTAAATGGAAGCTGGGTACAAATAGAATTACCTCCTAATGTTCATGTGTTTCCATCTATGGTGAGTGTAAAACAATTTGTGAAAAATAAATTATCGGTTAATCTTTACGGTTTTAGTTATGAAACCAGACATGTAAAAGAGAGAAAGATTGATGAATACGCACGAAGAGATCCGGCTCATTTTCATATAGGAATCTTACATGGGAATTTAGAGGGCTCTACTGAACACAGTTCCTATGCTCCTTTTCAAGTGAAAGATTTGCTTGCTAAAAAAATGGATTATTGGGCATTAGGTCATATCCATAAAAGGGAAATTTTAGAGAGCATACCTCCGATTGTCTATCCTGGTAACATTCAAGGGCGACATAAAAAGGAAACAGCGATTAAAGGATGCTATTATGTGGAGTTAAGAGAGGGAGATGCTAGTTTAGAATTTATCCCAACATCTGAAGTGATTTGGGAGACTGTGAAAATAGATGCTAGCACTGTAAAAACATTTAATGATTTATACATGCTTTGTCGGAAACAAATAGATGAAATAGGAGATGGAAAATCTTCTTTTATTATTACTCTGGAGATAGAGCAATTGCGAATAGAAGAATCTTTTCTTGATTCCGATTTATTAGAAATTCTTCAGCAGGATGAGGTAGATTCAGACTCTTTTGTCTGGGTTAGCTCTATTAAGATACAGGAAAATACAGTATGGCTAAAAGAGAATCTGTTAAGAGAATCAGCTTTTTATGAGGAATTATTTGCTGTAACAAAAGATTCAGAACTGTTAAATGAAGCAGTTGCTCCTCTATTCCAACATCCAAAGGTTCATCGATTTTTAGCAGAGCTTACAACCGAAGAGAAAAAAGAACTAGCAGAAGAAGCAGAAGATTTGCTCCTTACAATGCTTGTGAAAAGTGGGAGGTAACAGATATGGAACTAAGAAAGATAACCATTTACGGATATGGAAAACTAGAGAATATAACATTTTCCATTCACTCCCCTATTCATGTGTTTTACGGAGAAAATGAGGCTGGTAAATCGACCATAATGAGTTTTATTCATAGTATTTTATTCGGATTCCCAACAAAACAGCAAACAGAGTTACGCTATGAGCCAAAACTTCAGCATAAATATGGTGGCAAATTGGAAATCTTTTTTCCAGAAATTGGGCTTGCGACAATCGAAAGAGTCAAAGGTAAATCTTCTGGGGATGTGACCGTTACTTTAGAGGACGGGAGAAGAGGGCAAGAGGAGCTTTTAACTGAATTATTAGCAGGAATAGATAAAGGTCTTTATCAATCGATTTTTTCTTTTAATTTACACGGATTGCAAAATGTCCAGCAATTAAGAGGAGAAGAGCTGGGAAGATTTTTGTTTTCGACTGGTGCGGTAGGCTCTGACCGCTTATTGAAAGTGGAAAATGAGTTGCAAAAGGAATTGGATATACGCTATAAGCCTAATGGTAAGAAGCCTGCCATTAATGAAAAACTGCAAGCATTACGAGATAAGCATAGCCAATTAAAAAGCGCAGAGAAGGAAAATAATCAATATGAACACTTACTTACTAAGAAAAGAAAGCTAGAAAAAGAAAAACAGCTTATAGAAGCAGATTTAAAAAAAGAAGAGCATGAAAAACGATTATTAGAAGAATGGATTAAGATTAGAGGAATTGTACAAGAAAAGGTAGTATTAGAACAAAAATTAGCTACCTACAAAGAGCTTCATTTCCCGCAAAATGGATTAACTAGATGGGAAGCGCTGAAGGAAAAATTACTCTCCATAGAAGCGGAAATTCGCAATGTAGAAGCAAGAGCCTTAGAAATAGATCAAGAACTATCAAGCATTCCTACACAGGAAGAACTTCTTAGCGCTGAACATAATATCTTACTTGCTGTGGAAAAATTCCCCGTATATGAACAGTTACAGAATCGGCAAACTCAAGTAGAAAATCAAATGAAGAAGATAGAGGAAGAAATTGATAGTTTAAAAAGTAAATTGCATTTACCGATTGAAGAAGAAATTCTATTAAAGGAAAGCAATACAAGTATCTTTTTAAAAGAGCAATGCGCACAAGCAGCTTCTAAACAACGGAGGTTAAAGGAGCAGAAGGAAGAGCTAGACGAGCGATTAAAGGCTGAGCAAGCAGCTTTAGAATCTTTAGAAGAAGCAGTGAAGATAGATAAGCAGAAGCTCTTGCCAAAAGAGGAGAGAGCTAGATTAGAAGAGCATGTACAAAGTGATCATCAGGTTAGATGGAACAAAGAGAAGGCAGAATTATTATCAAGAGAAATAAGTCAACTGGAAGCTCAAGGGAAGCTAGAAGAGAAACGGATGAAGCAGAATACGTTAATAACAAGTGGTTTATCGATATTTCTTCTGCTGGTTGGAACAGGGGCTTTGGTATTTGGGCAATGGGTATTAACAATTATTTGCTTTACCGTATGTGTTGTTTATTTTTTTGTCTTCCTTTCGGGAAGAAAACTCGCAAAAAATGAAATTCGCAAAAAGGAGCATAAATTAGCGCTTGTTAAGGAAGAACATGCTCAGCTACTTGTAACCTTTGAAAAGGGACAAGGTGTTTCTCGTTACGAGGCACAGAAGCTAGAAGAGGATACAACAAGGAGAGAGAAATTCACTCAGCTTCAATTTAAATTAGAGCAGCAAAATGAGAGCTATGAAAGAGTTCTACAGGGATTTGAAAAGTGGGAGGCGAATTTTCTTTCCCATCAAAAGTTGTTAAGACAATTGGCTAATGAACTTAAAATTCCTTATGAATTAGCGACACAACAAATATATGATGCATTTCTATTAATAGAAGAATGGAAAGCAAAAGATAGAGAGAGAAATTCCTATCTTCAGGAACTTAAGGAAATTCATCAGGAAAGGGAGCAGATAATTAGCAAGATCAGCTATTTTTTTGAACAGTTTATGGAGAATGAGAAAGATACGATCGCTAATATGTGCTACCGTTTAAAAACAGCATTAACGGAAGAAAAAAAGAAAAGGGATCGAATAGAAGCATTGCAGAGAAAGAAAGCGGACCTATCAGAGGCTATGGATAAATATCAAACAGAATATAATCGCTATCTTGAAGAAAAGAACGATCTATTTTCGATTGCCGGTGTAACAGAAGAAGAGAAATTTCATGAAAAAGCTGCAATGGAAATGGAAAAAGGTAAATATAAAGAAAGACTTGCTACTATTAACGGTCAATTAGAAATGGCTAATATAGCAAAAAATCATATTCCTGTCTATCAACAAATCCTTGATCCTGAGCTGCAGTTAGAGGAAAAGAAAGGGATATTGGATCGATTAGCATCTCGCATACAAGAACTTGTAGAAGAAGTTGCAGCGACTAACTTTAGTATTTCTAGAATTGAAAGTGGAGGTACGTATACGGATTTATTACATACCTTTAAACAATTTCAGTCAGAATTCAAGGAAGATGTGAGAGAATGGGCAAAATTTGCCGTGGCAAAACAGCTCTTGGCCAAAACTATTGAGCAATATAAACAAAAACAGCTGCCTGCTATGCTGCAAAAAGCAGAAGAAAATCTCGCATTTTTAACGGAAGGAAAATATATTCGGATCGTTCCTAAGGAAGAGGGAGCTGGGTTTTTAGTAGAAAGTCATCACCATCTTTTTTATGAAGCGAAGGAATTAAGCCAGGGAACGACCGAGCAGCTATATTTATCTATTCGAATTGCTTTAGCACAAACATTTTATCAAAACTTTGGTTTTCCATTTATCATTGATGATAGCTTCGTTAACTTTGATGAAAAGCGAACAGATAAAGTGATTCAATTATTAAAGAAATGTGAGCAGAATCAGCTTATTTTCTTTACTTGTCATCGCCATCTACTAAAATATTTTCCTGATGAAAGTTTGCATGTATTACCAGCAGAGGAAAGAGAAACAAGTTTATAAAGATGAATTGTCTTCATGCTATACTAAATAAAGAGAAAGATAAAGGAGAGAGTGAGTTGGACAAAACAGGAGTACTTCAGTATGAGGTTGGGGAGCAATTTGAATCCTATTTATTAATAAAGAATGCAACAAAAGCCATCGCAAGTAATGGAAAGCCGTTTATGACGCTTATTTTTCAAGATAAAAGTGGGGAAATTGAAGCAAAGCTTTGGGATGCTACGGAAATGGATGAGCAGAACTATCGACCGGAAACGATTGTAAAAGTGAATGGGGATATTCAAAGCTATCGTGGAAAGCTTCAATTAAGAATTCGCCAAATTAAGGTGGCAACAGGAGAAGAGGGCATTCGATTGGCTGATTTTCTTGAAACTGCACCATTAACAACAGATGAGATGTTAAGTAAAATTACGCACTATATTTTTGAAATGCAGAATCCTAATATTCAAAGAATTACAAGACATTTAGTAAAGAAGCATCAGGAAGCATTTTTGCAATATCCAGCAGCGACGAAAAACCATCATGAGTTTGTTTCTGGATTAGCCTATCATGTTGTTAGTATGCTAGATTTGGCAAAGGCAATTGCAGGCCTTTATCCAAGCTTGGATAAAGATTTACTATATGGAGGGATTATCCTGCATGACCTAGGTAAAGTAATTGAATTATCTGGACCAATTTCCACTTCGTATACATTGGAAGGGAACTTGCTTGGACATATTTCCATTATGATTAATGAAATAGGAAAAGCAGCGGATGAGTTAGGGATAAAAGGAGAAGAGGTAGTGATACTTCAACATTTAGTATTATCCCTTATCTATATACGTGTGAGAAATAAAAGTAAAAATACATATAATAGTACAGAGGAAGCCCTTAGCAATAAGGGCTTTTCTTATTTATAGAAAAGAAAACCCTGGGCTATGCCTAGGGTTCCAAAAAGCTTACAGCGTGGTATTAAAAAAACTTCCTCAAGGTGCTAAAATATTT
>NZ_JBQHVO010000033.1:0-53521 GCF_052064465.1 Niallia sp. HCP3S3_B10
AAGTAAGCAACAAGCAGCTTAAAAATTTTATAGGAGATAAAATTCTGTAAGTCTGTGTTTCTTTAAAAGCTCGAATTATGAAATTAACTCATATACATACTTGTTTTACAAAAATTTTGAATAATAAATGAAAAATACCTCTTCTATACGATTGTATCCAATATTGAGTGTATGCTAAGATTAAATGGAATTTTGTAATGAACGGAGGTTTTCCTTTTGACAGCATCAATGAGATTAAGATTCCCAATTTTCAACGTTAATTAAATACGTGGATGTTCTTCTTATAAGAAGAAATGGGATTGGTCTGTCTATTTATTGGAAACCTGAATATATGGTTAATAATAAGAGGGAAGAATACCATATCTTCGCTCTTTTCTCTGCGCCTTAGTAAAGATAGGTAGACTTATTCTAACTAATCAAAATGAATGTGAGGTTTATGAATGAGTACAGTTAATCATAAAGAAAATTGGTATCGGAATATCGTGTTATTTCTTAGTAGCCAGACGATATCTTTGTTTGGATCGTCACTCGTCCAATATGCGATAATGTGGTATATAACGCTAACAACAGAATCTGGTTTAATGATGACAATCTATATTTTATGTGGGTTTCTTCCAACCTTTATTTTATCGCCAATAGCTGGTGTATGGGCAGATCGCTATAACCGGAAACGGCTAATTATGTTATCAGATGGGCTTATTGCTTTTGCTACGTTGGTGTTGGCCATTCTCTTTTTAATAGGATATGATCCAATTTGGCTGCTCTTTGTGATGGCAGCAGTTCGAGCATTTGGAACAGGGATTCAAACACCATCTGTTGGGGCAATATTGCCCCAAATTGTTCCAAAAGATAAGCTGACAAAGGTAAATGGTGTTAATGGGAGCATTCAAGCTATTATTATGTTCATTTCACCGATGGTAAGTGCTGCATTATTAACATTTGCATCTATTGAAACAATCTTTTTCATTGATGTTGTTACAGCAGTGCTTGCGATCATTACCTTGCTTGCCTTTTTAAAGATTCCAGCACATAAAAGGGCAACGGAAACCCAATCGACTAGTTATTTTAGTGATTTTAAAGAAGGACTGAAGTATGTAAATAATCATGCTTTTTTGAAAAAATTCTTTTTCTTTTTTGCGATTTTTTTCGTGCTTATGGCGCCGGCAGCATTCTTGACTCCTTTGCAGGTTACTCGTAGTTTTGGAGAGGATGTCTGGCGATTAACTGCAATAGAAATTGCCTTTTCCATTGGAATGATGATAGGGGGAGGCGTCATTGCATCATGGGGCGGCTTTGAAAATAAAATAAAAACAATGACACTTGCAAGCTGCATGATGGGAGTTTGTACGTTTGCACTTGGGATTATTCCTATGTTTTGGATCTATTTAGTTTTCATGGCCATATTTGGTTTGGCTATGCCAATCTTTAATACGCCAACCACTGTTTTATTGCAGGAAAAAATAGAAGAAGGATTTTTAGGAAGAGTCTTCGGTGTAATGGGAATGATTTCTACTTCTATGATGCCCATTGGAATGCTAATATTCGGTCCAATTGCTGATTTCATGGAAATCGAATGGTTATTAATAGGAACGGGAGTGTTTATCATTATCTTGTCCATTTTCTTAGGAAGAGACAAAGTACTTATGGAGGCAGGAAGGTCTGCTCTTCCGGAATCGCTTCAGAATTAATGGGAATAAAATAAAATTTGAATCCACGAAAAATGATTTAGACTTAGCTAGCGCTTGTTGCATTAGCTAAGTCTTTTTTGCTTTTGTATAACCCAATATAAAGCAATTTTGAAAAAGTTCTTTTTCACAAGGAATGAAATTCACTATTGTTTCTTGTATAATGAATAAATGTATAGGGAACGGTAAAAAATCAGGAAACGTTTAATTGATTTTTAAGCGTCAACGAGGGATAGGAATGAAGAAAAAAAGAAAATCAGCAACGAACACCATTATTATTTTAATAATGGTTATATATTTTGGCTATTTATTTACTAGTAGTACGATTAAACAAAATAATGAACAAAGATTATTGAAGTACTTACCGGATATTTCAAATGAGCTAGAATCAAATGAGTTAAATGCAGAGGAGCTAGCACCAATATTACTTGCAATAATGGATCAAGAAAGTCATGGAAAAGGAAATGATCCGATGCAATCCTCTGAATCAGCAGGCCTGAAAAGAAATGCAATTGAAGACCCTTCAGAAAGTATAAAACAAGGAGTTTTTCATTTTGCTGAAATGTACAAGTATGGCGAGAAACAAGGGGTCGATCTTGAGGCAATTATCCAGAGCTATAATATGGGACCAGGTTATATTGACTTTATTGTCAGTAACAATCTAGTCGAACATAGTGAGGAATCGGCAAAAAACTATTCGGAATATATGGTGGAACGATCACCAACACTTTATACATGTAATAACGACAAGTTCAATTTTAGATACCCATATTGCTATGGGGACTTTACTTATGCAGAAAAAGTCACAGCTAGGGTAGAAGAAATGAGCAGTATGATTGAAGAATATGCTCGAGAATTATAGGAGGAATATAGAAATGAAGCTTTACAAATCGGTACTTGAATTAATAGGCAATACCCCAATTGTTCAATTAAATAAAATCCCTGAAAAAATTGGGGCGGAAGTGTATATAAAGCTAGAATCTTTTAATCCTGGTGGCAGTGTGAAAGACCGTGCCGCTTTAAATATGATTGAAAATGCAGAAAAAGAAGGCAAGCTTATTCCAGGTAAAAGTACCATTATTGAACCAACATCAGGAAACACAGGGATAGGAATAGCAATGGTAGCTGCAGTGAAAGGATACCGTTGCATTATTACGATGCCAGATAATGCAACAAAAGAGCGAGTGCAGATTTTAAAAGCATATGGGGCAGAGGTTCATTTAACACCGGGAAGCAGACGCATGCAAGGAGCGATTGATGAAGCGAATCGTTTAGCAAGTGATATTGCTGATAGCTTCATTCCAATGCAATTTGAAAATCCGGCCAATGCTGATGCCCATCGTGGAACGACAGCTGTGGAAATTAATGAAGCTTTTGATGGAAAGTTAGATGCACTGGTATTGACTGCTGGCACAGGTGGAACGGTTACAGGAGTCGGCGAAGAATTAAAGAAAATGATTCCTGGTATAAAAATATATGTAGTAGAGCCATTCGGTTCTCCAGTTTTATCAGGTGGAAAACCAGGTCCTCATAAAATTCCAGGAACGGGCCCTGGATTCATTCCTAAGATTCTAAATCGTGATATTTTTGATGAAATATTACTAATTAAAGATCCCGATGCGGAAGTAATGGCAAGACGACTTGCAGCAGAAGAAGGCATTTTTGTAGGTGCATCAGGTGCTTCAAGTGCGCATTTTGCTGTGCAAATCGCAAAAGAACTTCCTCCGACAGCTAAAGTGCTTTGCATAGCACCAGATACGGGGGAACGTTATTTATCATCAGATTTGTTTGTTTAAGCGATATTTAAGTGGGTAGTCCTTGTTGGGCTACCTTTTATTTTTAGAAAAAGGGAATTTGTGATATTGGAGTTAGGCTGAATATGTATGAATCGTTGAATTATCCATCTACTAAGTCCTAAAAGAATAAGCTCCCGTTTAAAACGGAAGCACTCCAATATAGTAGCCAATAATAGTAAAAAGCAGGCACCAAAGGAAGGAACCGATAGAGGCAAAAAGGATATATTTTGATAGATTCATGCCAGATACACCTGAAAAGTAGGAGGTCAATCTTCTAACGCCGGGTATGAAATTAGCAATGATAATTGTCCATGGACCATATTTATCAAACCATTTTTCCACTCTTTCTAATTTTGCAGGAGTAAGCTTTATCCATTTTCCGTGTGTAAGCAGGAATGGTTTGCCTATTTTTCTTCCTAAAGTGTAATTAATAATCATGGCGCTTAGAGCACCAATAAAGCAAATAATATCTGCAAGAAGAAAATTCATCACGGAAATAGAAGTAAGATAACCTACAAAGGTTAATAATGCTTCATCTGGTATAGGAATACCAAGACCACTTAATGCAAAAAGAGCGAATATGGCAATGTACCCATAGTGGGAAATGAAAGGTATAGATGCACTCATTTATTTACTCCGTTCTTTTTCTGTAAACATTCACTCAGGCAAAGCCTCAAGAGTACGCCTTTCTTATCATACAGGGAAAAGAATAAAATTGGGAGGGCTTTTACTTGAAAAATGTTGGAAAGGTTTGGAGCTAAGACGTTATTTCAGAATAGAGACATTCGGTTCTACATACAATCTTCTTTTTCTTTGGCTGTTTTCGTAAAGTTTGTTGCGATTACCCGCAGCCGGAATACACTTCGCTTTCCGTGGGGCTAAGCTTAAGCCTCCTCAGCTTCGCCTCCGGGGTCTCAGACTGTCTCGCTAATCCCACAGGAGTCTTCTGTATTCCGGCTGCTAATTGTTTCCTATTAATTCTTTTTTCCTATTGAAAAAACAACAATTCTTTAGAAAACAGCCTTTTCTTTTCAAAATTACACCTTCACATATTTGAAAAAGTAACCATTATTTACTTTAATGAGCATATCATAAATATGTTGGCACTATCGTTGAAATTACTCCCGTATGATTTGACTTTACACGTTATTTGGATTACTTTAATCACAAATAGAAAATTGTCTGAGGGAAAATGAAAGATTCTAGAAAAGAAAATAAGGAGGTTTTTTGAAAGATGAGAACAACAATTGAAAAAGCACTTTCCTTAGGTTTAGGTTTAGCGATTGCTGGTAAAGAACAAGTAGAGAAAACAGTAGAAGAGTTAGTGAAAAAAGGAGAAGTAAGCAAAAATGAGTCAAAGGATTTAATCAATCACTTGATTCAAAAGGGAGAGGAAATGAAAGGCCAGCTGGAAACAGTTGCAAAAGAAAAGGTTAATGCTGCATATGCAGAAATGAAGTTAGCCACTTTAGAAGATGTGAAGAAATTAGAAAAAAGAATAGAGGCATTAGAAAGAAAAAATCTCGACGAATAAAGTGGGTTTGTAAATGGGTGTAAGTAAACGTATTAGACAGATGAAAAGATATCGGAAAATCACGTCTATTCTCGCTCGAAACGGAATAGGCTTCTTTTCTAATAAAATGGGACTGGAGGAGAAGTTTTTTTTTCATAAAGAACATCCTCCTAAAAGTACGGGACGTCGTATCCGCTTAGTTCTAGAAGAACTTGGAACAACATTTATTAAGCTTGGACAAATTGCCAGCACACGTCCTGACTTAATTCCTCCAGAAATCATTAATGAGCTAAAGGATTTGCAAGATCAAGTACCTCCGTTTACATATGGAGAGGCAGTACAGATTTTGGAAGAAGAATTAGGTGATTCTGTAGATCACCTGTTCAAGCATTTTTCTGAGGATCCTCTAGCCGCAGCGTCCATTGGTCAAGTGCATAAAGCTATCCTTAAGGATGGGACAAATGTTGCTGTAAAGATACAACGTCCTAATATTCAGGCAATCATCGAAACAGATTTAGAAATTATTGCTGATTTAGCTCGAATAGCTGAAAATACATGGGCATGGGCGAAGCAATATGGCCTTCGTGAAATAGTCGATGAACTAGCAAAAGGGCTGCTTATTGAACTTAATTATAGTATAGAAGCACGAAATATGGATCGTTTTTTCGAGCAGAATAAATCGTTGGGCTATGTTGTTATTCCCTCTGTCTATTGGGATTATTCCACAAAGAAAGTATTGACGATGGATTATATAGAGGGAATAAAGTTATCTGATTACAATCGCTTAGATGAAGCAGGAATCAATCGTGAATTACTTGCTGAAAGGTTGGCATACACGATATTCTACCAGATTTTAGAAGTCGGTCATTTCCATGCAGATCCTCATCCTGGAAATGTTCTTGCACTCCAGGATGGGAGAATCGTTTTATTAGATTTTGGAATGGTAGGACAACTTTCATCTTATACGAAAAAGAATTTTGCCTCTTTTGTGGTCGCTCTTCGCAATAAAAGCACGAAAGGAATCATCCGCGCTATTTCTGAATTAGGAATGATTCCTGAGAATGTGGATATAAAAAAATTAACGGCAGATGTAGAGGAAATGCGCGATAAATATTATGATATTCCCTTGCAAGATGTAAGCGTTGGGGAAGCAATTAATGATTTATTTTTCATTGCATTCCGTCACAATATCCGAATCCCATCGGAGTTAACACTTTTAGGTAAGTCATTGATGACAATGGAGGGAGTAGTCGTTGCACTAGATCCTACTTTTAGCGTATTTGATGTGGCTGAACCTTTTGGTAAGAAGCTTTTCTTAGATAAACTTAAGCCTTGGAAAATAATTAAAAGCATTGCGGAAGAAATTCCAGAATATTTTGCTTCTCTTAAAGATATTCCGTTAACTGCTAAACAGTTTATGGGATTTCTACGAAAAGGAAAAGTAGAAGTAGAATTTACATCACCACAATTGGAATTATTAATAAAAAAGATGGATCGATTTAGCAACCAGATAGCTTTTAGTATTGTTTTACTTGCTCTAAGTATTGTTATGGTTGGTTTAATTATTGGTGTTGCTCTTAGTGGGGTACAAACAATTCTCTGGAAATTTCCGATTATTGAAATCGGCTTTTCGATTGCGATGCTAATGGTTGCCTGGCTTATTTATTCGATTTTTCGTTCTGGCAGGTTTTAGCTATGAGAACCTTCCCATTTATACTAAATTAAAAAGTGCCAAAGACTCTTTAAAGAGTTTTTGACACTTTTTTTATGGATGAAAGGAAGTATTTCTCTACCTAAACGGATGCCATACGTTTTTCTTAATAGTTATCCTTTTTCATGGCGATAAATAAGAAGATAACTACCTCCACCAAGTATTAATAATAAGGATCCAAACAGTAAGAAGGAATAATTAGTTGTTGCTGTATCAGGTAGTTGGTTTCCTGTTGCTGGAACCTCTAAAGAATCATCTGTAGCGTCATTCCCTTGGGAATCTTCAAGGGAATTTATGGCATCGTCTGCAACATTTTCATTATTCTTACCTGGTCCGACTTCCGAATTTCCCTCATCTTCATCTATTGACTCAGCTGGCACTTCTTCCATATCATTCTCGTCAGGTGTATCTACTGGTGTTTCATCTTCAGCTACTTGTTTCTCTTTTACAGTAATACTTGCTTCGATTCGATTTTTGGTATCTTTTGTTTCTACTAGTATAGAAGCTGATCCTTCCGCAATTCCAGTTACTAATCCTTCTTCATTTACGGTAGCGACATCTGTATTAGAGCTAGTCCAAATTAGTTCTATACTATCCGTAGTATTCTCTGGGAGAATGGATGCTTCTAACTGGAAGGTCTGTCCAACTTCTATGCTGATAGTTGTTTGATTCAGTTCAATCGACTCGATTGGAAACAAAGGATCAACTTGGTATTCATTAACAGCAACCGTACCACTCACTTCATTCCCAACTAATACCAGTGGTTTCTTAGTGGGACTGTCTTCTACCGGAATAAAGGCAAGGCCTTCTGGACCAACGTCACTACTGATAGCATTTGAAAAATCTCTTGTATTAATATAATTAGTGAATGTTGCATTTGATGGATTTGTAATATTGTACGTCATGACACCACTAATACGTTCTAAGCCAATAAATGCATAAAGATCGTTGCCAATCGTTCCTACTTTTACATCTTCTGGTTCAGGGCCTTTTTTGGCACTTCTTTTTTCAAATACATCATCATCGTTTGACCAGTTGAAATAGTCTGGATATCGCTCTGCTGTAATCTTTTCGAATTCACTTCCACTATCAAATACTAGTTCCATTGTGTCAGCATTCCAAATCGAGAAAGAACGTCCACCTAGAGTATAGATTGCATCGTTTCCGCGGTCTGTCAGTACTTCTAATTTGTCATAATCACCAGAGTTTTTCATCTGTTCAAATGCTGCTTCTGCCTCTTCTTTAGTAAATCCTTTAAATAGAGAAGAATCTAGTTGGATTGAATCTTTGACCTTTTTGAAATCTTCTATGTTAACAAATTCTTCCCATTCTGTTGCATCGCCTTCATTTGCTGTCAATAAATAAGTAGTGCCATCCTTTTCAACTACCTCAATCGAATCTGGCATATACACGCCTAATATTGGTAAGGATTCGATTTCAATTTTATCGTTTCTTGCTGCATCCAAACCATTTTCCGGTAATGAATGATCTTTGAATCCTAATGACTTTACAGAAAGAACTTTGCCTGTTTCTACATTAATTCTTGCAATGGCATTATTTTCTTGGAGAGATATGAATGCTGTTTTGCCATCCGTAGAAAGTCCGATATATTCAGGCTCTAAATCTCGAACTGCATCAGCTAGAGTACCATTGTTCCGGATATGTACATCCGAATCTATTACTGTAGTATCATCAAATAGAATGGTATTTGCTTGTTTCTTTTCATAGTTAATAATTGTAACAGAGCCTTCTGGATCAACACCATTTTCTAAGCCTAATCTTGGTTCTCCTTCATTTGCAGATAGAATATACTTGCCGTCTTTTGATATAACGACATTATCAGGCTGAATACCAGCTTCAAATGTATGTAGGATATTCCCCTCATAATCCATGATAACGATACGTCCATTTTTGGAATAATTTTCATCTTGAACTGCTGCTGCGACAATTTGTTTCTCCGTATTAATGTCAATGCTAGTTAAATCCCCATATTGAAAGCTATCACTGTTAAGTAGTTCTGCTATATTAATAGATTTCTCTTTGGACAAATGTTGAAGTGTATTGGATTCTAAAGATGATAAATCTACTATATCAATTGTTTGTTGCTTTCCATTAATAACATAGAATTTATGAATATCTGGGTTGTACTTTACAATTTCCGCTACACCACCATCTTTATCTGATAATCCAGTACTGTAAGAGGCAATTTTACTAACATTGATTGAATCTGAAAAGGTTGCAGCACTTACAGAAGATGGGGCGGCGATATAGTTAGATAAACCAAGTAAGCATGTAACTGATAAAGCACTAATCATTTTTGTGAATGTATTCTTCATTTTCTCCTCCTCATAAATTGTAGATATTTGTAGTACATACTTTGTATAGTAAAGGGTAATTTTTGGATGGTGATGTCAGAATTGTAATTTTATTGTTTAGAATAGGTAAAGATAATAAGGATTATCCGGAAATATTTGGATGTTTGCTGTGTGCGTTCAGATTGGTATAGGTAAACAATAAAAAAAACAGGAGGAGTGTGCAAATGAAAGCTGTCACTTTTCAAGGAACAAAGGATGTTCAAGTTAAACAAGTGGAAGATGCAAAGCTCCAAAAGAAAGACGATATTGTTGTGCGAATTACCTCAACAGCTATTTGTGGTTCAGATTTACATATATATAAAGGAGCTTTACCAACTGAAAAAGACTATGTAATCGGACATGAGCCAATGGGGATTGTAGAAGAGGTAGGTCCAGAAGTAACAAGAGTTAAAAAAGGAGATCGGGTAGTGCTCCCATTTAATATTGCTTGTGGACATTGTTATTATTGTGAACATGATATGGAAAGCCAGTGTGATAATGCAAATCCTAATAAGGATATTGCCGATACAGGAGCCTATTTTGGTTTCACAGAGCGATATGGTGATTATCAAGGAGGACAAGCTGAATTATTACGTGTCCCATATGGAAATTTTGTGCCCTTTGTTATCCCAGAGTCCTGTGAATTAGAGGATGAAGCCCTGCTATTTATGTCTGATGTGCTTCCAACTGCTTATTGGAGTGTTGAAAATGCGGGGGTAAAGGATGGCGATACAGTTGTTGTATTGGGCTGTGGTCCTGTGGGGTTAATGACCCAAAAATTTGCTTGGATGAAAGGGGCAAAGCGAGTTATTGCCGTTGATAATATTCCTTACCGTCTAAACCATGCCAAAAAAATGAATCAAGTAGAAATTGTTAATTTCGATAATCATGAGGATACAGGTAACTATATCAAGGAATTGTCTTCTGGAGGTGCAGATGTAGTAATAGATTGTGTAGGGATGGACGGAAAGAAAACGCCAATGGAAGCAATCGGGCAAAAATTAAAGCTTCAAGGAGGAACACTCAGCGCTATTGAAATTGGTATGAATGCAGTGCGCAAATTCGGGACGATGCAATTAACTGGAGTTTATGGCTCGAAATATAATATGTTTCCATTAGGAACTATTTTTGAGCGCAACATTACAGTTAAAACTGGACAAGCGCCAGTTATTCATTATATGCCAATGTTATTTGATTGGATTACGAATGGGAAAATCGATCCAACGGAAATCATTACACATCGCATTTCTTTAGATGATGCAAGTAATGCCTACCAGATGTTTAATGATCATGAGGATGAAGTGATTAAGGTTATCCTTAAACCTTAATTTTGAAAAAGCCATCGAACGAGTTCGGTGGTTTTCACATGTTTAGTCTGCAGCTAAATATATGGCAATTTATCGACGATTTGTCTCTATCCATATGTTTCTACTATAAAAACCTTTATAATATACATGTATATTAGCTGATAGAGAGGGAAGTTTTCGATGAGAAAATACTCTAAGATGATAAAACCCTTTGATATTATATTGGTCGTTATCCTCCTAGTCATTTCATTTGTCCCAATGGCCGTATTTGCGATGAATCAAAGTAAGGAAGAGGAAGGAAATAAAGTCATCGCCATTATTACACAGGACGGCAAAGTCATTCGTGAAGTAGACTTAACTGGACATACGGAAAATGAGCAATTCATGATTAAAGGAAAAGGCAAACAATATAATCTAATTGAAGTGGAAAACGAGCAAATTAGAATTAAAGAAGATAATAGTCCAGACCAGATTGGAGTAAAGATGGGGTGGAAAGGCATACCTGGCCAAACCATTATTTGCTTGCCACATAAAGTGTTAATAGAAATTGTCGCAGAAAAACCAGAAGAGATGGAAGAGGATGGACTCATCTTATCTCATTGATTTTTAACATATTTTCAATCGTATTGTTTTCACTAAAAGAGCATGGAAATTATTTGAAATAAATAATTTCCATGCTCTTTATCCTTTTTCCATTTCCTTTACCTTATCTAAAATAGTAATCGTATCAATTAAATGATTGTTAAAGATTTTTTTTGCAACAGATAGAAGTTCAATGATTGCTGGGTCTCTTAGAGAATAAATGACTCGGTTTCCTTCTTTGTTCCCAATAACAATATTTTTAGTACGGAGGATACTTAATTGCTGTGACACAGCTGAACCTTCCAGCTCTAAAAGCTCGAGAATTTCATTCACACTTTTATCGCCTTGTGCCAAAATTTCTAATATTTTGATTCGTAAAGGATGGGCTAGTGCTTTAAAAAAATCTGCTTTAAATTGTTGAATATCTAGATTCAAATGCCTTCCTCCCTTTCTTCACTTACTTCCATGCTATCGCTGTTTTCTTTTTTATTTCCTGTTCTTGTTGATTGGAAAATGTTTCGCATTCATGAAAAGCAAAATGTTTACAGCCTTCACATTGCTGCTTATTAACAATGAGTAAGCTATAGTCAATCGCATCACCTGTATGCATAAAGAAATGCTTTTCTCCAATTTTTTCATATAAGCCGGTTTTCCGAAGGATGCTTTCTGGCTGAGGATTCATTCCACAGATTAAAACCTTGCCATGCTTGGAAAAGCTTTGAATAATATTGGCGAAATATGCCTCTCCAGTTAAATCCATGAATGGAACCTTCCCCATCCGCAAAATTAATATTTCAGGAGTGCGATGAATGGAGCGCAACAGGGTTTGTTCAAATGCTTGGGCAGCCCCAAAAAATAATGGTCCCTCTACATCGAAAATACTGATTTGCGGACAACCATGTGATCGTTTTTGATCGATTTTTTCTAATTTATTTGAATCACTAGGTAGTAGTTGAGATGTTTTCATTATATCACTCATCCGTTTAGTAAAGATAATGATAGCCAAAAACAAGCCGATTTCTACTGCTGTTGTTAAGTCAAAAAAGACGGTTAGCAGAAAAGTAACGCTTAAAACAAGGGAATCTCCGGTTTTTGTTTGGAGAATCATTCGAAATGATTTCTGTTCACTCATATTCCACGCTACTACCATTAATAAGGGAGCCATGCTTGCGAGCGGAATTCTGCCTGCAAAAGGTGCAAGAACTAATAAAATGATAAGGACTACAATCCCATGGATGATTCCAGAAAGAGGGGAAACCGCGCCGCTCTTTATATTTGTGGCAGTACGGGCAATTGCGCCAGTAGCTGGAATGCCTCCAAACAAAGGTGCAATCATATTAGCGATTCCTTGTCCGATTAATTCTTTATTACTATTATGCTTGTTGTTTGTCATACCATCTGCCACAACAGCAGATAACAGGGATTCAATGGCACCAAGAATGGCAATGACAAAAGCAGGTTGGATTAGTAATGTAACCCTGTCCCAAGTTATAGCAGGAAGGTGGAAGGATGGTAATGTATTTGGAATACCACCATATACCGAATCTATAGTCGCAATTTCACTAGGATAAAAAATAGTTGCAATAATGGTAGAAATAACTAATCCCATTAATGGTCCCGGAAGTTTTGGAAATATTTTTGGCGACAAAAGAAGGATCACAAGGCAAATAATAGCTGTAAGAATACTATAAGGAGTAACTGTATCGAAATGCTGGAATATTTCTCCCATATTAAGAAGAAAGGCTTCATGGTTTTCTATATCCTGCAGGCCTAAAAAATTAGGGATCTGGCCAGTGAAAATGATTACTGCGATTCCAGAGGTAAAGCCAATGGTGACAGATCTCGGAATATATTTAATAAGGGAACCAAACCTAAATACGCCAAATAAAACTAAAATAATGCCAGCTAAAAACCCGGCAATTAATAGATTTTCAAAACCATAACTGAGGACGATGCCAAGCACGATAGGGATAAAAGCACCAGTAGGACCGCCAATTTGAAACTTCGATCCTCCAAATAAAGAAATAAGAATTCCGGCGATTATGGTTGTATAAATTCCATATTCAGGATTTACACCAGATGCAATCGCAAAAGCCATCCCTAGAGGAATGGCAATAATACCAACAATGATGCCAGATGTAATATCTTTTCTAAAAGATGCAAACGAGTAATTTTCAAATCGATTATCATTCCAATTCCATTTCATAGTAGCCCTTCTTCTTTTGAATATTTATATATCTGATTATTTGAATATACTATTAGAATTTACGCCTTGTATGGGAAAAAGTCAAAGTGATTTTTGTGAACTTTTTTGTGTGTTTTATGAGGGGGGATTTTTTTAGGGATGGGTTTGGATCATAAATGCGATGGAGGCATTAAATTCAACTATATCACGTACTACTACTCATTAAAAATGTCCTAAATATAAAAATACATATGTACTAATACCATAATGAAGCTAAAAAACCGATACAACAATGGGATGCATCGGTTTTTTGTATTTTCCTTATTCTTCATCCATAAATGGTTTATTTACATAATAGTACATAACGCCCATGAATCCGACTCCGCCTATTAAATTTCCTAATGTTACAGGAATTAAATTGCGAATAATTGCTGGAATCGTAATGGCTGGGTTTTGATCTAGTACATAAGAAATAGAGAATGTTGCCATATTGGCAATGCTATGTTCGTAGCCTGAAATAAAGAAACAGAATACGAATAAAATCATGACAGTAATTTTTGCAATATCTTCTTTTAAAGCCATAGGGATAAAGAAAGCTAAACAGACAAGCCAGTTACATAAAATGCCTCGAAAGAAAAGCTCACTTATGGGTGCTTCCAATTTAGCTTGTGCTGCATGAAGCAAATAGTCATTTACACTAGGAGACTTGAATAACCCCGTTAACAAGATGAAGATGGCAAAGAAAATGGCTCCAATAATGTTACCTGCATAGCTTGTTCCCCAAATTTTAAAGACATCTGACCATCTTATTTTTTTTCTTAATGCTGCATAAGTATAATAAAAGGTGTTCCCTGTAAATAAATCTCCGCCACCATAGGCGATTAGAATAATAGCTGCCCCGAATACTAAAGCTGCCATTGGATAGGCAAGCGGTGATTCCACTGCATAAAAGAAATTACCAGTTTTAAATGCAACAATGACACCAAAGCCAATAAACATACTTGCGACAACGGCACGCATAAAAAAGCGAAACTTACTTTTTTTATAGATTTTTAATTTTTTTAAGGCTAATTTTTCTACTTCATGAAGTGATGCGCCTTCCATTGTTAATCCTCCTGAATAAGGTTTTCTTGTTTACCACTGTAGTTATGTTTCTTACCCTATTATTATCATGTTGATTCTTTATTAGGTCAATAATATTTTGTGAAAAAAATCACAATAATATTGTTTATTCGAAATTTGTTCACAATTTAATCAACTTTGCAATTATTTCTTTATTATTTCCAAAAGTACCACTTTAAAATATACAAATAATATACAAGACTTTTCTGAAAATACAGTAAATAAGCATTGTTAAAGACAGAAAAAACAGATAAATATCGTATAATATCAACATGGAATAATTTGTCGAAGAATTCATGTTATATTTTCTTACAAATGTATAGACTTTATATTTATTCAATCATAAAATAGAAGATGGAAACTAAAAAGGGAGTGAAGAGCTCATGACTTCAGCATATCGCATTTCGATGCTTGTAAACGATCAGCCGGGAGTTCTGGCTCGTATATCCAGCTTATTTGGAACGCATCATGTAAATATTGAAGATATAAAAACCAAAAATTATAAAAGAGAAGCAACAACAAGAATACAAATTTCTAGCTCTGCAGAAGAGAAGCAAGTACAAACTCTTTTAATAGGATTACAAGGATTAATGGATGTAGTGGAAGTAGATGCAGATGCCATCCATAAATCAGCTTTTCAACAAAAGCTGATTCAAAGTACGGACACGATTCAGGTACTAAGAGAGCAAAAAACTTTAAGCAAAAAAATATCTTACTGGCTCGTAGCCTGCAGTTTGTTTTTAACCTTATTTGGAACGAACATACCAGCTTCTCTTTATTCACTTTATCGTGCGGAATGGGGACTTACGTCTGGGATGATTACCCTTGTGTTTGCCATTTACGCTTTTACTGTTATCCCTGCAATTGTCATTGCCGGACAATTATCTGATCAGATTGGGAAAAAGAAAGTGTTAATCCCAGGAATTTTCTTCTCGCTGATAGGAACCTTTTGTTTTACCATTGCAAATGGTTTGGGAATGCTTCTTCTCGGTCGATTATTCCAAGGTTTGTCTGTTGGTATTTTAAATGGAGTAGCAGTGGCTGCTTTAACCGAACTTGATGAGAAGAAAAATACGAAAAAGACTGCTTTAATATGTGCCCTTGCCGTCACACTCGGCAATGCATTTGGGCCAATTCTCTCCGGATTACTAGGGGATTTTGCTCCAATCCCATTAAGATTATCTTACTATGTGCATTTATTATTTATTATTCCGTGTTTTATCCTACTGTTTTTCCTAAATGAAAATATTAGACCAGGTTTGAAGCCTGTTCAATTAAAGAAGCCATTTGTACCAAAAGAAATCATGAAGCCTTTCCTGTTAGCTTCCCTTACTTCTTTTGTTGCATGGTCGATTATAAGTATGTTTATGTCTTTAATCCCTTCTAATCTGTCTAGTTTTACAACAGTTACTAGTTTAACGATATCAGGAATTGTAGTAGCACTCGGATTAATTGCTGCAGCATTAAATCAAATTTTACTAAAACAACTATCATTAATGAAATTGATTACAATCGGTTATGCCTTTCTTGCAGTGGGACTTGTGCTTCTAGTAATAACAATCTATACACAATCCCTAACATTATTGCTGATTTCAGCCGTACTTATAGGGGGAGGGAATGGACCCGCATATGCTGGAAGCTTAGCACTAGTAAATGAAGTTGCTCCAAGTAAAACAAAAGGAAATATTGTCTCAACTTTCTTTGTTATTACTTATCTTGGCGTGAGTCTTCCAGTAATCGGTCTTGGGTATTTATCACAGGCGTTTGGAGTTGCTGGGGCAGTTACCACATATGTACTAATTATGGGAACTCTCATATTGCTTATTTCCGGATTTGCTTGGAAAGAAAGAAAAACCATTTTTACAAAATAAAGATTGTCCAAAGATCAGTATTCCTTTTTGAAAGGAAGGCTGATCTTTTTTTGGTGAAGGAAAGTAAAAGAAATGTAAAAAATCAAAAAAAGTAATAATAAATATTAGACAGTTGAATACAATGATGATGTAGTATTTTAAAAAAGAAGTCTTTGGGAAGGGAATCTGCTTAGATATTTCCATAGTTATCAAATTGGAAGGCCCCATAGACAGAGACGATCTAGGAGGCTAAAGTGAATATTTATAAAAAGACAGTAGATTCCCTGAACCAATGAAAAAATGAATAGATAATGTGATAGATAAAAAAACAAAAAAAATGTCGAAAAGAGGTTGCTTTTTTTACACTATGGCTATATAATAAAAAACGTGTTAAAAATAAGTAAAAAAAATGAATAAATGCGGGTGTAGTTTAATGGTAAAACCTCAGCCTTCCAAGCTGATGTCGTGGGTTCGATTCCCATCACCCGCTCCATACATAAGCTCACAACGCAGTGTTTCGTTTCACTAAGAACGAAGTATTGCGTTTTTTATATTTTACGAGAGAACAAAAAAAATAAACCTAGTGAGGAGAGTATCTAACTTTAGAAACTCTCCTCATTAGGTTTATTCTACAATGGAAAACGAAGCTTCTCCTCCATGAACTTGCACAAACATGTTAAGTAAGGATTCTACCATTTGTTCTGCCTTTTCTCTTTCAATGGATGGGGAAAGATAGACAATTTGAATGGCATTTTTCGTAGATGATTGGACAGGGGCTCTGTCTGAATCGACAAAAGGGCTGCCAAATGGACCTAGTTCATCCTCTGATACAATTAAATTTTCGATTGAATTCATTCTTCCGTTAAGCCCAGCATATTGTTCACCATCTTTTCCAATCCGGATGTTTATAGTACCTTGAAGATTGGCACAATCATAAATACCGATAGGAACAGCATATTGAAGGGAAAAGAAGTTGTTAATATCAATACTGCTATTAATTGGCTGCAAGTAATTTTGTTTTTTGATTCGTCTAAGAAGACTTTCTGCCGAATGACGATAGCGATTTGGATCTTTGCCTGTTTTTTTGAAGATTTGTCTCCATTCCTTTACAGAAGGAATATCGATAATATTACTATCTTCCAAATCAAAAAAAATAGACTCTTGAAAAAGTCGCATGCGTCCCTTAATCATTTGGGGCGTGTCCATTACTTCCATCCCTTGATAGTAAATAAAGCCAATCTTAAAATTAGGAATTAATTGTTTAATCTGTTCTGATATAGAAATATCCAATATATACACCTCCACTATAGTTGTTGTCTATGTTATCCTATATTTTAGCGTAATCTATATAAAAAACCAATGAAAAGAAGGGAGGGAGACATTTATGGATTATCATGCATTAAAGGAAGATATTATAGAATATAGTAAAACAATTGGGATTGATAAAATTGGCTTTACAAGTGCTAGCACCTTTGAAGAAATGAAAGTACGCTTAATAACACAGCAAAAATTAAACTATCAATCTGGGTTTGAAGAGAAGGATATTGAGAAGCGGGTAAACCCCTCCCTTCTATTAGACAAGCCGAAATCGATTATTTCTATCGCTCTTGCTTATCCGTCTAAAATGAAGGAAAGAGTTGTTAGTAAAAAAGGAGAGCGCAGAGGTATTTTTTGTCGTGCTTCCTGGGGAACGGATTATCATACTGTTTTAAAAGATCGCTTGAAGAAGCTTGAGGATTATATACAAGAAAGAATTCCAGATGCGTTATGTAAATCAATGGTAGATACTGGTGAGTTAGTAGATCGTGCTGTTGCACAACGAGCAGGGATTGGCTGGTCTGGGAAAAACTGTGCCATAATTACGCCGGAGTTCGGTTCATATGTGTATTTAGGTGAAATGATTACAAATCTTCCATTAGAGCCAGATACACCAATGGAAGATCAATGTGGTACATGTAATAAATGCATTGATGTTTGTCCAACAGGTGCCCTTATTCAAGGCGGGCAGTTAAATGCGCAAAGATGCATTGCTTTTCAAACACAGACAAAGGGGTTTCTCGCAGAAGAATTTAGAGAAAAGCTCGGTAACCGAATTTATGGTTGTGATACATGCCAAACTGTTTGTCCGAAAAATAAAGGAATGGATTTTCACAATCATCCAGAAATGGAGCCAGATCCAGAAATCGCAAAACCATTGCTTCAGCCCCTCCTTTTTATTAGTAATAAGGAATTTAAAGAAAAATATGGTCATGTTTCTGGTTCCTGGCGTGGAAAGAAACCAATTCAGCGTAATGCCATCATTGCACTAGCTCATTTTAAAGAAGAAGGAGCAATTGGTGATTTAATTACGGTGATGAAAAAAGACCCAAGACCAGTCATTAGAGGAACGGCTGCTTGGGCATTAGGAAAAATTGGTGGCGGTGAGTCAATGACTGCCCTACAAACAGCAAATCAACAAGAAGAAGATCAAGAAGTATTACAAGAAATTGAAGATGCGTTACAACGATTATCGCATTCGTTATAAGATTGTGGTGGATGAACGCCACTTTTATGTGTGGGAAGAGGGAAAGTGGTTTTCATCAGGTGGATGAACGTCTTTCGATCAGTATATAAAAACGGTTGTCTTCTAAATTATACAGATATAATAAAAACGAGACAAAAAGAAGGAATCCATCTCCTTCTTTTTTTTGTACAGTTCTCCTTCCTTTAAACATATTTATTAAGGAAGGGAGTAGATACAATGAAACAACAACTAATGGAGCTTATCGAAAAAAGAATGCAGCAGTGCGTGGCGAAAGAAAGAACAAGTATAGAAGACGAAAAATTTGCGCGGAAAAGAGATTGTTTCCATAGAAGGAATGCTGAAATTGTACATGTGAAGGCAAAGGGGAAAGTGGAAGATATTCAGAAAAAGGCGGATGAGACTGAGGAATTGGTTTATACCGTTCATCTTCAATATTTCATTAAGCAAGGAGAACTATTTTTCGTAGAAGAAGAAGTGGAAAATAGAAAGGGGATTTTCTATAAAGGGGTATTAATTGAAGATAAAGAGATTGCTCCTGTCTATCCGGATTATCGAGAAAATCCTTTGTCTGAAGAATTTGGGAACAATAC
This sequence comes from Niallia sp. HCP3S3_B10, assembly GCF_052064465.1. Classification (NCBI taxonomy): domain Bacteria; kingdom Bacillati; phylum Bacillota; class Bacilli; order Caryophanales; family Bacillaceae; genus Niallia; species Niallia sp. HCP3S3_B10. The sequence continues at coordinate 19,220 of NZ_JBQHVO010000033.1, forward strand.
AGAAGGGTGGAGCCGATATTCATATGATCGGTTAAAAGCGGTTCAATATGCGGAAAAATGGTGGAATAGCTATAATCCGAAATATCATCAATTCGAAGTAGATTGCACCAATTATATTTCTCAATGTGTCCATGAAGGGGGTGCTCCGATGCGAGGTTATCCTAATCGCAATAAGGGCTGGTGGATGCAAAACAATAATTGGAGCTATAGTTGGTCAGTGGCCAATGCCTTTCCAAGGTATTTAGAAACCTCTACAACGGGTTTACGTGCCAAACAAGTAAATAATGCTATCGAGCTAAAACTTGGGGATGTCATTTGCTATGATTTCGAAGGTGATGGGAAATATAATCATACGACGATTGTTACAGGGAAGGATGCGAATGGAGAACCGTTAGTAAATGCTCATACGTATAATAGTCGAATGCGCTACTGGAAATACGAAGATTCAACTGCTTATACTCCAAATATTAAATATAAATTTTTTACGATTATAGATGGCTAAAAAACAGGGAATGTCCCTTTCGCATTTCATTTAGAGTAAGTGTATAATGGAACGGAAAGTAATAGTTAGAGGTGACAAACTTGGCAATACATATCGTCTTATACCAACCACAAATACCTTCCAATACTGGCAATATAGCTAGAACCTGTGCAGGAACAGACACTATTTTGCATCTAATTCGTCCGTTTGGATTCTCCACTGATGATAAAGCGTTAAAGCGAGCGGGGCTAGATTATTGGGAATTTGTAGAGATCCATTATTATGACTCTTTAGATGAATTTTATGAAAAAAATGAAGGCGGAGCATTTTACTATATTACGAAGTCTGGGGAAACCCCTTATGCCTCCTTCGATTACAGTGATAGGAATAAAGAGCATTACTTTGTATTTGGAAGTGAGACTACAGGTCTTCCTCCAGAGGTTATCCAGCATAATGTAGATAGAACTGTACGAATTCCAATGACAGATAATATTCGTGCATTTAACCTTTCGAATACTGCGGCGGTTCTCATTTATGAAGCGTTAAGGCAACAAAATTTTGGGCATTTAAAAAAATAGTACAGAAACAATATCGGAGTGTAAATCGTAATAGATTTATACTCTTTTTACTATAATTGGAATAAAGGAGAATGAACATAACATGGCATTCACCGTATCAAAAGATCTCATCTATTTATTAAGTTTTTTTCTCCTGCTTTTTGGAACAGAAGGATATTTGAGAAAAAAGCTAAAACTATTAAATAAAATGGAAAAAAGGTTCATCCGCTACAAAAATGGTTAGATTTTACGGTGATACCCAGTGCTATCCTATTATTGTTTGTATTTGATGGTCCAATAGTAAGTAGGTATATATTAATTTGTCATAGCTTTCTTCAATCCTTTATGGAGTGGAGGGGTAATAAAAAGTCAAAAGAAGCTATTATCTATTTAGCAAATGGGCTAATTCTTTTTATCATGACTATTATTGGTATATTATTAGGCTATAGTCATTATCAGTAATGGTTGGAGACAATAAGAAAAATAAGGAGAGAATTCCATGAATCAAACAATCGAAACGATACTCAATCATCGCTCTGTAAGAAAATTTACAGATAAGGAGTTAACGCAAGAACAAATTCGTCTTCTTGTGGAATCTGCCCAAAGTGCTTCTACTTCTAGCTTTGTTCAAGCATATAGTATTATTGGCGTAAAGGATAAGGAAAAAAAGAAAAAACTAGCAGAATTAGCAGGGAATCAGCAATATGTGGAAAACAATGGACATCTGTTTGTTTTCTGTGCAGATTTATATCGGCACACTGTTGCTTCAGAAATGGAAGGGAAAAAGGAATCAGCACAGGATTCTATTGAGAGCACCGAAAAATTTATGGTTAGTCTGATTGATGTAGCTTTAGCATCGCAAAACATGGCAATTGCTGCTGAGTCATTAGGACTTGGTATTTGTTACATAGGCGGAATTCGCAATAATTTAGTTGGTGTGAGTCAATTATTAAAAACTCCAGATTATGTTTTACCAGTGTTTGCTTTAGTCGTAGGTTATCCAGACCAACAAACAGAGAAAAAACCACGAGCTCCTTTTCAGCATATATATCACGAAAATGAATATGAGCAAGATGTAGAAAAATATAAACAAGAGCTACAGGAATATAATAACGAAATCACTGCTTATTATCAGGAAAGAACAAATGGGAAGAGAACAGATACATGGACAGCTCAGATGGCTGCAAATTTTGAGCAAAAATCACGTATGTATATGAAAGAGTTTGTTCACGTAAAGAAACTTGATTTGAAATAATGAAAGACAGATTAAGTAATATATTTAAAAAAACAGTATCTAAGTGAAATAGATGCTGTTTTTTTATGCAAATAAAAAAGAAAATATTTCCTATTAAATAATAATTGTTATTCTATAGCGGTTCTCCGTGTTAAAGATACAGTTTTCCCTTTATGGTTTAGGGTCTTTTAAAAAACTATTCTTTCTTTTAAGCATGTTCGCATTCGCTGGTGCATAGATTATATTAATCGTCTCTGATAATGTGACAGGGGAGGTCCATATGAATATATTAAAGAAAATCGAGATGTATAGACAAGAAGAAGAGTTGTTGAAGTGGGAAGGGACTTTTGGAGAGTACTTAGAAATCTTGAAGGAAAAGCCATGGGTAGGTCAGTCCGCGCATTCTAGAGTATATAACATGATTAAAGATGCTGGCATTGATGAAGTAAATGGGAAAAAGCAATACAAATTTTTCTCTGATCAGCTCTTTGGATTAGAAGAGCCATTAGAAAAGCTAGTAGAGGAATATTTCCATCCAGCTGCCAAACGTTTAGATGTAAGAAAACGTATTTTATTATTAATGGGTCCAGTTAGCGGTGGTAAATCCACTTTGGTAACGATGCTGAAAAGAGGATTAGAAGCATATACCTACACAGACCGTGGAGCTGTATATGCGATCAAAGGTTGCCCAATGCATGAGGATCCGCTTCATATGATTCCACATAGTCTAAGAAACGATTTCTTTGATGAATATGGGATTCGTATTGAAGGCAATTTATCTCCACTTAATATGTTGAGACTGCAAGAAGAATATAATGGAAGAATTGAAGATGTGATGGTGGAAAGAGTATTTTTCTCAGAAGATAAACGAACTGGGATTGGAACCTTTAGTCCATCTGATCCGAAATCACAGGATATTGCAGATTTAACAGGAAGCATTGATTTCTCTACCATTGCGGAATATGGATCAGAGTCTGATCCACGTGCCTATCGTTTTGATGGAGAGCTAAATAAAGCGAACCGAGGCATGATGGAGTTTCAAGAAATGCTAAAATGTGATGAGAAGTTCTTATGGCATTTATTATCATTAACACAAGAAGGAAACTTTAAGGCAGGTCGATTTGCTCTTATCTCTGCAGATGAGTTAATTGTCGCTCATACGAATGAAACAGAGTATCGCTCCTTTATTTCCAATAAAAAGAACGAAGCATTGCATTCCCGTATTATTGTTATGCCTGTTCCATATAATTTAAAAGCGTCAGAAGAGGAAAGAATCTATGAAAAAATGATACGAGAAAGCGATGTAGCGAATGTGCATATTGCGCCACACACGTTGAAAATTGCCGCTATTTTTACCATTCTAACTAGATTGAAAGAACCGAAAAAAGGGGATATTGATTTAGTAAAGAAAATGCGCTTATACGATGGTGAGAATGTGGAAGGCTTCGGTTCAGCTGACCTAAAAGAATTACAAAACGAATATGGCGATGAAGGAATGAGTGGTATTGATCCGCGTTATGTAATCAACCGGATATCCTCTACGATTATTCGCAAGGATGTAACAAGTATCAACGCACTTGATGTGCTTTTATCTATAAAAGAAGGATTGGATCAGCATTCTTCTATTACGAATGAATTAAAAGAAAAATACTTAAATTGCATTTCCTTAGCGCGTAAAGAATACGATGAAATTGCCAAAAAAGAAGTACAAAAGGCATTTGTTTATTCTTATGAAGAGTCTGCTAAAACGTTAATGGATAATTATTTAGACAATGTAGAAGCGTACTGCAATAAAAACAAGCTGCGTGATCCATTAACTGGTGATGCGATTAATCCAGATGAAAAACTAATGCGTTCTATTGAAGAACAAATTGGTATTTCAGAAAATGCGAAGAAGTCATTCCGTGAAGAAATTTTAATTCGTATTTCTGCATATGCAAGAAAAGGAAAACGATTTGATTATAACTCTCACGATCGCTTACGTGAAGCAATCCAGAAGAAGTTATTTGCAGATTTAAAAGATGTTGTTAAAATCACTACTTCAACGAAAACTCCAGATGAGCAGCAATTGAAGAAAGTCAATGAGGTGGTTGCACGTTTAATTGATGAACATGGCTATAATTCCACATCTGCCAACGAGTTATTACGTTATGTAGGCAGCTTATTGAATCGTTAAATAAATTGGTCAAAGGGAGGAACAGGCTAAATGGCGTCTGTTCCTCTTTTGCCTAATAGGAAAGTTTGGGGAGAATAATGTGCCATGAAATAGGAACACATGAAACGACGCTATTTCTAAAAAAAGTAAAATTATCGAAATTATTAGTAAATTATTTCGTCCATCTGCATATGATAGAGTAACCACTTTATTAAGATATAGTGATACCCAAATTAGTGTATGCGAAAATCAGTTGATTCGTGCAAAAAAAGTATAAAAAATTTTTAGGAGGGGTAAGATGACGGAAAAACCAAATAAACATCAGTTTGTAATATCCCAAGAAAATTGGTCCCTCCATCGCAAAGGCCATGATGATCAGCAACGTCATCAGGAAAAAGTGCAGGAGGCCATTAAAAATAACCTACCTGATTTAATTACAGAAGAAAACATCGTCATGTCAAATGGTAGAGAAGTTGTGAAAATTCCGATTCGTTCGTTGGACGAATACAAAATTCGATATAATTATGACAAAAACAAACATGTAGGGCAAGGAAATGGAGATAGTCAGGTTGGCGATGTGGTCGCACGCGATGGATCTGGAAATCAAAAGGGCCCAGGAAAAGGGCAAGGAGCAGGAGATCAGGCAGGAGAAGATTACTTTGAGGCAGAAGTATCTTTAATGGAATTAGAGGAAGCCTTATTCAAGCAATTAGAATTGCCGAATTTAAAACGAAAAGAGCAAGATCAAATTGTCGTGGAGAATATTGAATTTAATGATATTAGAAAAGTAGGATTAATGGGTAATATTGATAAGAAAAAAACAATGATATCTGCATTTAAGCGTAACGCGATGTCTGGAGCACCAGCCTTTCACCCCATTTATCCAGAGGATTTAAAATTTAAAACCTGGAATGATGTGCAAAAGCCAGAATCAAAGGCAGTCGTTCTTGCGATGATGGATACAAGCGGTTCGATGGGCTTATGGGAAAAGTATATGGCTAGAAGCTTTTTCTTCTGGATGACAAGATTTCTTCGTACCAAATATGAAACAGTAGAAATTGAATTCATTGCCCATCATACAGAAGCAAAAGTCGTTTCGGAAGAGGATTTCTTTTCAAAAGGAGAAAGTGGAGGCACCATTTGTTCCTCTGTATATAGAAAGGCATTAGAGTTGATTGATGATAAATACGATCCAGGTCGATTCAATATTTATCCATTTCATTTCTCAGATGGAGACAATTTAACGTCAGATAATGCTAGATGTTTAAAATTAGTAGAAGAGCTGATGGAAGTTTCCAATATGTTTGGATATGGGGAAGTCAATCAATACAACCGGCACAGTACGCTTATGTCCGCTTACAAAAACATTCAAGATGAAAAGTTCCGTTACTACTTATTAAGACAAAAAGCAGATGTATTTAATGCGATGACAAGTTTCTTCCGAAAAGAGGAAGAAGGACAGATGTATGCATAAAGAAAATGTAGCACAACTCATTATATGGGTTGTGTTTTTTGTGGGAAGGGACAAGTAGTATTCTCTGTCCCTGTTAAATAAGGGTAAATAAACAAAATCTAAATTTACCACCTTTTAAAACTTAGTGTGCCATATTCTTATGTAACTAATACAGATAATCAATAGCAAGGAATAAACTGCTTAAGGAAGCACATATTAATGCAGAGGCGGTTATTTAATGGAGAAAAATAAAATGGAGAAGCGATTTTTAAAGGGATTATTAATCCTAAATTTACTGATCCTGCTGCCAATTTTATATAGAAAACCCCCTATTAGGGATTGGATTATTGTTTTTGTGTATAATGGTATTACAAATGGGATAGTTGATATGATCTTAACATCTCATAAAGTAATTAGATATCCAGTTCGTTTTCTGCCCAAGAAATTTAGAATACATATATTATTTGACTTCTTAATTTATCCTACATTTACCGTTTTCTACAACCAATTAACGAAGAGAGATAAACCTTTTGCTGTTTTCTATAAATTGATTTTATTTACCATTCCCTTTTATTTTATTGAATTATGGGCTGAAAGAAAAACAAAGCTAATTGAATGGAAAAAAGGGTGGAGATGGTACTATAGCTTTTTAAGTATTATCCTGAAATCCTTATTAACTAGATTAGTTATAGAGACTCTAAGGAAACTGAATTTTTTAACTAAATAATTCAGTTTCCTTCTTAATATGTTTATGAACCTAATCACAGGGGGAAAATGGTGATGTATATTCATTCTTTCTGCCCTAATTTAAAAGAATACATAGTTATTTCCTTTTTTTTATTGTAAAATAGCGAAGTAGAATAGTGTAACACAGATTGTTTCATTCATAAATAGTAAATACTTATTGACGTGAATAGGATAGAATGTTGATCCAAGAAAGGAAAGCAAATGACGAAAATCGTAAATATCATTCTTTTACTTAATGTTATCGGAATAGTTCTATATGCAGCTGGAATCCTTAATACGGATATTTTCAGGGTGGAGTTTTTATCCTCTGGTGTTATTATGCTTCTTTTTGGTCTAAGAGATGTTGTTGTTAGAGGTGCGAAAAGAAAAAGACGATAGTGGATATGTAACTCTTCTTAAAAACGGTAGAAAGGGGAGCGAAAGATGAAGCCTATTTATCGATGGATCTATATATTTTTAGGGACACTCTTTTTAGTTTTAGGGATTATTGGCGTGTTTTTACCTTTGTTGCCAACTACCCCTTTTTTATTATTAACCTCCTTTTTTTACACAAGAGGTTCTGAGCGTATCAATAAATGGTTTCGTTCGACAACTTTCTATCATGAGTATGTCAAAGGATTTCGCAAAGGAGAGTTAACGAAAAAGCAAAAGATAAAAATCATCATTACTTGTTATATTTGCTTAGCCATTAGTGCTGTCCTTGTTGATCATCCATTTACTAGGATTATCTTGGGATGTATTGCGGTTGCCCAAGCAATATCGATGTTTATTATAAAGACAAAAAGAGAGAATCCAGAAATCACCATAAAAAAATAAGCATAACCCAGTGGATAGACCTTTTTGGTAGATCCTTTTTTTTCTTTTTAAAATGTGCTTTTTAGTAGTAAAAAAATGATTAGAGAGGAGGTGGTCTAATGCCAAATATATGGGATCCAGAATATACGATAACAAGGGAACTAGCTTCTCATTTAATTGAGACTCAGTTTTCAATTAGTGTTCATTCTATTATAGAAATAGGAGAGGGATTTGATAATACTATATTTCTCGTCAATAATCGTTATACGTTTCGATTTCCAAGAAGAGAAATTGCGGTTAAGCTATTACGAAGTGAATGGGCATTGTTACGAATAATTGCTGGTAAACTACCACTTCCAATTCCAAAGCCGATTTATTTAGGTACAGAAACTCAGGATTTCTCACTAGTTTTCATAGGGTATGAGCATTTACCAGGAAATACTCCACAAGATGTAACGAATGAAGAAAGAATGCAAATGGTAAAACCATTAGCACTTTTCTTAAAAAAATTACATTCTTTTTCAACAGAGCAATTCAAGAATGTCCCATATGATGAGTTCGATCGACTTCATATCGATAAAAGAAAATCCCACTTAATCGATTCAATGAAGAAGTTGCAGATACATGAAAATATACCTTTATTCCAATTAGCTGAGGACTATGCAAAAAATATAACACATATAGCCGTTCCGACTGTTCATGTCCTTACACACGGTGATCTGCATATTCGTAATATGCTTGTTAATGAAGATAAAGAACTTGTGGGAATTATTGATTGGGGAGATACACATATTGGTCATCCTGCTGTTGATCTATCGATTGCTTACAGTCTGTTTCCTATTGAAGGTAGAAAGCAATTTTTCTCTATTTATGGGGAAGTTGATGAGGATATGTTAAAACTCGCTCAATTTAAAGCAATATTTACGATAATTTCCTTGCTTGCTTACAGTATAGACAAGAAGGATAAGAGCCTTTATCAAGAAGGGAAAATCAGTTTAGCTCTGGCTTTGTCATGAGAATGGATCGTTATGGATTTATTGGATGAGAAAACATGAGTAGCTGAATATAAAATAACCGGACGGTCCATAATTGTTTACGCCCGGTTATTATTATTAATTACTTAAATCCCAGCACTGGATGGGGAATATATGGCTCTTCTAAGTTAGCAATCTCTTCTTGTGTCAATTTTAATGAAAGAGCAGCAACTGCATCTTCAAGATGGTGGAGCTTAGTTGCGCCAATAATAGGTGCAGTAACAGTCTCCTTTTGTAATACCCAAGCTAGTGCAACTTGCGCGCGAGGTACGCCGCGTTTTTCTGCTATTGCTTTTACTCGTTCTACTACTTGACGGTCCGCTTCTTCAGTGTGGGAGTATAACGTTTTTCCGAATTCATCGGTTTCTTTACGAGTGCTTGTTTCTTCCCAATCTCTAGTTAAACGGCCGCGTGCCATTGGACTCCAAGGAATGACCCCAATCCCTTCTTCTTTACAAAGGGGCAACATTTCTCGTTCTTCCTCGCGATAGAGCAGGTTTAAGTAATTTTGCATCGATACGAAACGAGTCCATCCATTCTTTTCCGCTATATGATTTGCTTTTAAAAATTGCCATGCATACATAGAGGAAGCACCAATATAGCGGGCCTTCCCAGCTTTGACTACATCATGCAATGCTTCCATTGTTTCTTCAATTGGAGTTTCATAATCCCATCTATGTATTTGATAGAGATCGACATAATCGGTACCAAGCCTTTTTAAACTATTGTCGATCTCACTCATAATTGCTTTTCGGGAAAGGCCAGCACCATTAGCGCCTTGACGCATTCTGCCATGTACCTTTGTAGCAAGAACGACATCATCACGATTCGTAAAATCACGCAATGCACGTCCAACAATTTCTTCACTTGACCCATCAGAGTAGACGTTTGCAGTATCAAAAAAATTAATGCCAAGCTCCAATGCTTTTTTGATAAATGGACGACTTTCGTTTTCTGTTAATGTCCAAGCATGACCACCACGATTGGGTTCTCCATAACTCATACAACCAAGACAAAGACGGGAGACTTCTAAACCAGTAGAACCTAATTTAATATAATCCATTTACTACTCCTCCTTTTGGTTTTATTATAAAGAGTGGTTATTAATTAAGCGAGGGATATGGATTATATCTGTAAAGATTTACCTAATTGGAAGAGCAAATATTATTGTTCATTTTTAGAAAAGTAAATATTTGGTAATGTTAAGTAGAGTGAAAAGTGATTAGATAATATGGAAAACATTTGTTTTGCCAAATTTAAACTTACTATGTGGTTTAATAATGAATAGTACTATTGAATAGAAGGTTAAGGATGTGAATGAATGATAGAGTTTTTTGCTATTTTTGGATTTTATTTATTACCAGTTTATTGCATTATTTTCTGTTTAAATCTTGTTTCACTACTAAAGAAAATACAGGAGGAAGATAATATAACCAAAAATACAATATGGTTTACCGCTTCTTTTGTATTCATCATAATGACCATTGCCTCACTGATTGCACTTTAATAAAATTATTGGATGGAAACAATGGTGGAAAAAATCAATACTACTGATAAGGCTTTCAGCCGTTTGTTTAAAGAGAAAGTCATCTGAGGAGAGCTGGGGTTCGATTTAAGAGCTAACGCTTATTTTACTAGTTCTTTGCTTGGGTAGCTTTAAAGGTAGTTTAGTAGAAAATTAGCAGAAAAAAAGAGTTGAAATATTTGACAAAAAAATCAATTTGTGCTATAATTCACAATAATAAATATTGCTGATATAATAAGATTCTCCTGGCCAGGGGAATCTTTTTTTTATTGGAGTGGTAACAATGAAGAATGATGAATTCAGTTTAACTTCTTTAGTTTCTGCATTTAGTCGAGCATATCATGTGAAAGAGGATAATCCGATTATATTCCATGATTATATAGCACAAGATTTCTTATCATCAGCAGAATATCAATCCATTTCAGAAAATATGTCCAACGGCATTCCTTATTTTAGTGCAGAAATGGCTGAAAAATTAAAAGGGAATCATGAAGCAATATTAAAGTGGGTAACACAAATTCAACTAGCACCAACACCACTTGCGAGAGCTGCATACGCAGAAAATGTTGTATTGAACGAATGCCAACTTGGGGTTGAGCAATACGTCATTCTGGGTGCAGGTTTAGATACTTTTGCTTGGCGTTACGATTCATTACCAAATGTTACTGTATATGAAATTGACCACCAATCAACTCAAAATTTTAAAAAAGAGCGCTTAGATCAAGCAGGCTATGAAATACCTTCCCGTTTAAAATTTGTAGCGATGGACTTCACGAAGGAGCTTTCGTTAGAAAAACTAGTCGCTGCAGGATTTGACTTTTCTAAGAAAACAGTTTTTAGTTTGCTTGGGGTGTCTTACTATTTAACAAAAGAGATGCTTCAGGAATTGATTCATGCCTTCTTTAAAGACCTTCCAAGAGGGAGCTCTATTATTTTTGATTTTGCCGATAAAAGTTTATTTACGGAACCTGGCATTTTCAATCGTGTACAAAATATGGTGCAGATGGCTCGAGCTGCTGGAGAACCAATGAAATTTGCATCCTCCCTTTCAGAATTAGAAAAATTACTTGCTAATGAACAATTATTAATTTATGAGCATTTATCACCACAAGATATTCAAAATCAGTATTTTTCTAATCGAAATGATAATCTACAAGCATTCGAAACCGTTCACTATGTACATGCAGTGAAGAATTAATATTATTCCTAATTGTTCCAATCCTTACCTGTTAAGATTTATTAAATACAGGTAAGGATTTTTGCATCTAGAGAAATAAATTACTTTATAAAGTTTTCTGAAATTATTAATCTTTTTAATTGAGAATAATTATCATTTGTTGTATAGTAGATAATACAATACTAATAATGGAGCAAGGAGAATATATAATGCAAATATACTGGACGAAAATAAATAAGATTATTGAGGAAACACCTGAGGTAAAAACTTACTTGCTCGACTGTCCAAAAGACTTTACATGGGAGGAAGGGTCCCATACTCATTTTGCACTGAAAGGTTTTAATGCCGGAGACAAACCAAACCGCAGCCTTGTTCGCCATATGTCAATCTCTTCTTTACCGGATGAAGATGCAATTGGTATTACAACGCGTATTAAAGAGCAGTGCTCTGAGTTCAAATCGATTTTAAGAAATCCTGAAGTTGGCAATGAAGTGGCAATATTTAAAACGCATTCAAATATACCGCTTAAAAGAGAAAGCAAAAATGTCTACTTGTTATCATCAGGTGTAGGTCTGGCTACTTTCAGATCACTTGTACTTGAATATCTCAAGCGTGCTGACAACATCAATCAAATTCATTCCTTGAACATCGATTCATCAAAAGCTTTCTTATTCACTGATATTTTTAAATCTGCACCTGAAAAGAACTTCAGCGCTCAGTTCGTCGATAATCGTAAGGACTATTATGAAGAAGTGAAAAATCTTGCTGCAGACAAGGATGGACACTTCTATATTGTTGGAAGTGATGACTTCATTGTACAGAATATTGAAGTACTACGTGAGCAGGGAATAACGCCTGAACAGATTATGCTTGATAAGCGTGAAAATGAACTGTCTAAGTTTTTAATCAATTAAATTTAGAGTTCGCTATCTTTACCATTATTTAAGATTGCGAAAAACATGAACGAAAAAGAGGCTGGGATATCAGCATTTCAACTGAAATAAACATGAACTATTATGCGATTAATTTACAAAAATATTCGTGTTTTTTAGAAAAAGGTTTGAAAACGAAGTGAAATGGAGCGGACGCCTCTCCAAACCAACTTATTATTTGCTTTCAAATAAATAAAACCTCATTTAATCTGGGGAACTAGACTTTTTCAGTGGCCTAAACGTAGTGACGAGGGAGGCTCAGCTTCCTCCCCGGCGCATCGTGCGTCTGTAGCGCAATGAAACGACTTAGTTCCCAGTCCTATTCTATTTAAACCATCCTTTTTCCTTAAATCTGGTGATGGCTTCTATTCGGTTTTTTACTTCAAGTTTGTCTAATATCATACTGATATAGTTTCGCACGGTTCCTGTTTTAATAGATAGTTCTTGAGCGATTTCTTTTGTATTTTTGCCATTCGCAACTAGCATAAGAACCTCTTTTTCCCGTTCGGTAAGGGGATTTTCTTCTTTGTAAACATCATCGACTAATTCTGGAGCGTAAATTCTTCTTCCCTCCATCACACTGCGGATGCTATTTGCTAAATCGTCGCTTGGACTGTCCTTGAGCAAATAAGCTGATACACCAGCTTTTAATGCACGCTGAAAATAACCAGTTCTAGCAAAGGTAGTTAATATAATGACTTTGCATGGGTGGCTCATAAGTTCTTCAGCTGCTTCTAATCCAGTTTTAGCAGGCATCTCTATATCCATTACACAAATATCAGGATTTTTTTCTTTGACTAGCTGAATGGCTTCTTCCCCATTGTTTGCTTTGCCGACAACCGTGATATCCTCTTCTAAATCAAGCAATGATCCCAGTGCACCTAAAAGAAGGCGTTGATCTTCGGCAATAACAATCCGGATCATAATAACTCCTCCCTTTCTATTATTTTTCCATCCCGCGGAACGGCTATTGTTACTATCGTTCCCGCTTTCGAGGTAATCTCTATCGTACCGTTGATAAAATCCAATCTTTCTCTCATGCCTGCTAGTCCGTTACCATTGTGAGCATCTTCTTCCTTAAAAGGAGTGGTTCCATTATCCTTGATTTCCATAATTGTTTCTTTATTATTTTGGTGGATGCTTATAGAGCAAGCTGTTGCATGGCTATGTCGAACAACATTTGTAACAGCTTCTTTTAAGCACATGCTTATAATATTTTCGGCAATGGATGATATTCTTAGATTGGAAGCTATATCGCACGTCAGGTTAATTTCAGCTGCTTCTACTATTTTTTTTACAAGAAGGAGCTCGTCTTTTAATTTTATGCCACGCATTTCAGAGACCATTTTTCGGACTTCGTTTAGCGCTGATCTTGAAGTATGCTGAATATCTTTCAGTTCTAAGCGAGCTTGTTCCGGATCCTTATACACTAGTTTTCTGGCTAAATCACTTTTTAAACCGATCAGGGAAAGCTTTTGGCCAAGTGTATCATGAAGATCTCTGGCAATTCGCTGTCTTTCCTCCAGTTTAACTAAATGAGAAATACGCTTATTCGCATCTTCCAATTGTTCCTGCAGCTGATCTTTCTCTTTACGGTTCTGAATATTCAAGGGCAATAAAATTACGCCAAACCAGATAATCAGCACAAAGGGAAGCTGTTTTATCAGCAAAGGATCACCTAGTATAATTTTGAAGTAAATGGCAAATGTAGTAACTGCCAAGTGGATAAAGTAAAGGATGAAAAAGGGAATCCGTTTTTTTATATTGCCAATAAAATAGGAAAGAAAAAAGGAAAAATATACATAGCTGTATGTATAAATGGCAAAGGTGGATATCCCAATTAATAAGGAAGGCCATAAATAGATTGTCCAGCCTTTTGAAAGATAAGCGATTCTATAAAAAAGAAAAAATAAGATGGTCAGGATGATGCCAGAAATCACATCAACTGCTGAAGAAGCATGGAATATAAAGTAAAATGGCAAAATGGTAAGCAATGTCCAAATATAAGGAGATATGCCGGTGCTTTTTTTTAACACTTCTAATCTTTTTATCATCAGATTCTGACCTCGTTTTATTAACTGTTATTTATCCATTTTAACATAAACAAAGCAGCAATTAATGGTATTAATCCCTTCTAATTGCTGCTCAGATAGTTCATAAAGCAAACGAAATATTTCTGTTTTATTCTTCAGACCCGACTGATGAACTTTCTTTTAGGGCATTTCAGATCTTGCAGATATGGAAAGGGGTTTCTTCTGCTTTTTCCATTCATAATAGCTGATAAACTTTTTGTCTTTTTCGTCCCACAGACGGAATTTTAAAGAGCGAAGACTGCTTGCTAGTGTTATGGTTGGAACATTCTGTAGAGGCTCTGTCTGTTTATGGACCTGTTCTAAGTTGTAATTAGGAACTCTTGGACTTAAATGATGCACATGGTGGTAGCCAATATTGCCAGTCAGCCATTGCATCCATTTTGGAAGATGGTAGAAAGAGCTTCCTTCTACGGCTGCCTTTACATAGTCCCAATTTTTATCTTCCTCAAAGTAAGTGTCTTCAAAAGTATGCTGCACATAAAACAGCCAAACTCCAACTGAACCGGATATTAGAAAGATTGGTAGCTGTACAAGCAAGAAAGAAGACCAGCCAAGCGTACTTCCAAGAAGCACAGCTAACAACACAATCGAAATATTCGTTATATACGTATTTAGTCTTTCCTTCGTTCTAGCCCCTTTACGGTTGAATCGATTTGCTAAAAGAAATTCATAAATAGGTCCTAATATAAACATAATGAACGGATTGCGGTACAAGCGATATTTGATTTTTAGCAACAAAGAGGCATTTTCATACTCTTCTATTGTCATCATCCATAAATCGCCGACTCCTCGTTTATCCAGGTTACTGCTTGTTGCATGATGAATAGAGTGGCTATGCTGCCATTTACTATAAGGGAATAATGTTAAGATTCCCGTAATAGTCCCTAAAATCTTATTTGCTTTACGGTTCTTAAAGAAAGAAAAGTGACAGCAATCATGAAAAATAATAAAAATCCTAACTAAAAATCCTGCTGCTGCTATCGCGATTACAAAGGTTAAAATATAAGAAATACTTAAGCTTTTGTATGCTGCAAACCATAGTATGACAAAGGGCAGAATAGTATTTACGAGCTGCCAGACACTTATCTTTACAGTGGATTTCTCAAAAGGTGCAACAGCAGTTCTCAATTGTTTTAAATTTTTTATATTCATTTTTAGCTTCCCTTCTCTTAATGGATATCTATAGTATAAATATAAGCCAAACATATTGGCAGACATACATGTCATGTTCACTATATGACATTTGTCATATAGTTTTTTTCGCTGAAAAGGTTCTGTTAATAAAGGAAAAACATACTAAATATTTTCTTAGGTGAATAATTTTAATGAAATAATGGTTGCAAATATTTCCATTCTATAATAGAATGTTAAAAAATTGATTATTAGAAGCTTTGATAAGGACATGGGCTACTATTTCGGTTTCCAGAGAGGGAAGAATTGCTGAAAAC
Source organism: Niallia sp. HCP3S3_B10 (assembly GCF_052064465.1). Taxonomy (NCBI): domain Bacteria; kingdom Bacillati; phylum Bacillota; class Bacilli; order Caryophanales; family Bacillaceae; genus Niallia; species Niallia sp. HCP3S3_B10. The sequence continues at coordinate 34,851 of NZ_JBQHVO010000033.1, forward strand.
TTCCTAACGCAGAATAAGTAACTTACCACCTTTGAGCAGCATTGGGGAACCTATTAGTATCCAATGCCGTAGATGCAAGCGTTATTGCTCCAAGCCATGAGAAAACCTTTATATGTTTTTTTTATGGGAAATTGGGTGGAACCACGGGTAAATGCACTCGTCCCTTCTTTCGGGATGAGTGCGTTTTTTGTTTTCAATTTTATAATAAAGCAATGAAAAGGACATGAATTATTTTTACTGTTATCAGAGAGGGAAGAACAGGTGAGAGCTTCCTAGCAAAGGGAAATAATTTACCACCTTTGAGCTATATTGGTGAACTAGAAGTAGTCAATATCGTTTATGCAACGTTACTGCACCAAGCCATAAGAAAACCACTGTGTTTTTTCATGGGAATTTGGGTGGAACCACGGGTAAAGACACTCGTCCCTTTCTTTAGGGATGAGTGTTTTTTTTATACCCAAAAACAAAAAGAGGAGTGAACAAAATGATTAAGGTAGTATTAGCAGATGGAAATAGCAAGGATTTTCCGAAGGGGAGTACGGTCGCTGAAATTGCTGAGTCTATAAGTGTAAGTTTGAAGAAGAAAGCAGTTGGTGCAAAGATAAATGACGAATGGATTGTAGATAGAAGTCATCGCATAGAGGAAGATGTACATTTGTCTATTATAACAATAGATTCCCGAGAGGGTGTTTCTATTATGCGCCATTCCAGCGCCCATGTAATGGCACAAGCGGTGAAAAGATTGTATCCGAATGTTCAGCTTGCAATCGGACCAGTTGTAGAGGACGGCTTTTATTATGATATGAAGCTTGACCATCGTTTAACGGTCAATGATTTAGAAGCTATTGAAACAGAGATGAAAAAAATTATCAAGGAAAATCTTCCCTTTATTCGAAAAGAGGTATCATATGAGAAAGCAAACGAGCTTTTTCAAGAAAAGGAGGAGAAGTTTAAACTGGAGCTTTTAGAGGCAATACCAAAAAATGAACCGATTTCCCTCTATCAACAAGGAGAGTTTATTGATTTATGCCGTGGCACTCATCTTCCCTCTACAGGTTTTATTAAAGCATTTAAATTAATGCGTGTATCTGGTGCTTACTGGAGAGGGGATAGTGAGAACGAAGTATTGCAGCGAGTATATGGAGTTGCATTTTCGAGTCGGCAGGAATTAGCGGAATACCTAGAGATGATAGAAGAAGCTGCTAAAAGGGATCATCGCAAGCTAGGAAAACAATTGGAGCTGTTTATGTTTTCAGAAGAGTCACCTGGCATGCCGTTTTACTTACCGAAAGGACAAATTATTCGCAATGAATTAGAGCAATTTTCAAGAGATCTTCAAGGAGAGGCTAGTTATGAAGAAGTGAGGACTCCGTTGATGATGAATGAGCGAATGTGGAAGCAATCAGGTCATTGGGATCATTACCATGAAAATATGTATTTTTCCGAAGTAGATGAACAAAAATTTGCATTAAAGCCGATGAATTGTCCGGGGCATATGCTTATATTCAAAAATAGTCTCTATTCTTATCGTGATTTGCCCATTCGATTAGCTGAATTTGGTCAGGTACACCGTCATGAATACAGTGGTGCACTAAACGGGATGCTTCGTGTTCGTACATTTTGCCAAGACGATGCCCATCTGTTTGTAAGAGAAGATCAAATCGAAGAGGAGATAAAAAACATCTTTCAATTAATTGATAAAGTCTATCGTACTTTTGGATTTGCCTATACTGTGGAACTCTCTACTAGACCAGAAGATTCGTTGGAAGGGGATGACATCTGGGAATTGGCAGAAGGTGCATTAAAAAATGTTTTAGAACATCTTGAAATAGAATATATTCTTAATGAAGGAGATGGAGCATTCTACGGTCCGAAAATTGATTTTCATATAAAGGATGCTTTAAAAAGAAGTCATCAATGTGCAACAATTCAGCTTGATTTTCAAATGCCAAAGCTTTTTAACCTAGCTTATATAAATGAGAACAATGAAAAAGTCTGTCCCGTTGTTATTCACCGTGCTATATATGGGTCAATTGATCGATTCTTTGGAATACTCATTGAACATTTTGCAGGTGCCTTTCCTGTTTGGCTTGCCCCCACACAGGTTGAAATTATTCCAGTCTCAACTGTTCACTTAGATTATTGCCTAGAAGTTCAATCTGCTTTAAAGGAAGCGGGGATAAGAGTGAAGATTGAGGACAGCAACGAAAAATTAGGGTATAAAATCAGAGCAGCACAAATGCAAAAGATACCATATATATTAGTACTCGGGGATAAAGAAAAAGAACAAAATAAAGTAAATGTAAGAAAGTATGGAGAAGCGGATTCTGAAGGACTATCTATAGAAACATTCAAACATAGGATAGAAAAGCAAATTAAAGAAAGAAGTCTGTAAAATAGGAAGGGATTCTATTTGAGTTATATGGAATCCCTATGCATTTTCTATTTACAGGCTACGGTTATATTGATATCTTTTCCATTGAAATCGGATAAAACAGCCGATGCAAAATCCGAGGATGGCAACGATAGAAGCGACCCAAACCATAATTGTAAAGATGTAGCCGACGATGGTCCAGTTAAGGAAAAAGGAAATAGAGCCAACAGCCAAACATACTACAGCAATTATTTGGTTAAACTGTTGTTGATCCCAGTCTTCTTGACGGTATTCCTTCCTTGGCTTTTGGAGAAACAAGCTGGCTAGTTTCATAATGGGATTCCATTGGAACAATAAACCTCCTAATCCTGCTAAAAGAGGTATAAGCAAAATCCAGTATTGCTGCATAAATAAACTAAGTAAAACAGAAAGAAAAATAATCCATTGATTAGTACGAACTAATGGCTGTGGAATTGTTTTCGCTAGAGTAGTCACAAAAACCAACCTTTCTTATAAGAATTATGTATATTATACGCTCTTATAAGTAATTTGTTAAGAATTAAATAAAAACTTGTAAGGTCAATATTCTTACAAGTTTTTATTCTGCTTCTCTTCTTCTAAAAAACTCCATAGTCTATACAGCTGAAGAACCGTTTTTTCTGGGTCGGTTATTAAATGATTATACATAGATGGATATTTCTGTAATTGAGAAAGGAGTAAAGCTTCTTCTATCGTAATTTCCTTTTCTGCCGTTTGATAGGATGCTCTTGCTTCCTTTGTCTCTGAGCGGCCAAGGAGATAATCAATGCTTACATCAAAATAATCAGCAAGTTTTTGTAATGTGTCTGTATCAGGTTTTCGATTACCTGTTTCATACCCTGAGATAGATACCTTTGTCACATTCATTGCATCCCCAAGCGTTTGTTGAGAAATGTTTGCTGACTTACGTAAATACCTCAATCTTTCTGGAAAATTCATCTGAATCAGCTCCTCATTTCGATACTTCTATTATATGTTAACAAATAGCTAACAGTAAATGATGAATATTTGTTAACAAATACGGAATTTTATATTGAAGTAAACTACTGGTTTACGTATAATTTTAATAAAAGGAAAAAAGATGATTGGTAGATGGGGTGTAAAAAATGCATTGGAATACACTGCGTATCATAAGAAAGCAATACGGCTATACCTATCAAATGATGGCTGATAAGCTAGGCATTACAAAGTCATATTATTGGCAAATTGAGAATGGCAAACGAGGATTATCTTATGAACAAGCAGTACAGATATCTAGTATTTTTTCCAAAACACCAGACGAAGTTTTTCTTCCAGATTATATAGTTAAATGATTTTCGCAATAAGAATAGAATTTAATAGGTATGAAGGAGGTTTATAGTGAAGGAGCAAATATACGTAACCGAGGAAAATCTTTTATTAATAAAAGAGGCGTTGGATTTTAGTATAAGAAATGCATCCAAAGGAATTCTATTCATTTTAGAAATGGTAAGCGAGAAAGTAACAACAAGCAACGATTGTACATTAAAGCTAGATGGAATGGAAATGGAAATTATTCTTGTATCATTGATTGAATTTGGGATTAGGTTACTATCATTTCATTCAGAGAAGGGAAATTTATGTATGAAAGAAGCAATTAGAATGGAACAGATCAAGCAGGGGTATCAAAGGAAAAATGGTCCAAAAATTATGTGTTAATTATTCTATTTACTCAAAAGATTTGAAGGTTTGGTTGATTTTCTTCTCGTACTATGTAAAAGTAAAGAGACTAACGAGAGAGGAAGATCAGAGTGAAAAAAAGAAATGTTGGTTTTATTGGGTGTGGAAAAATGGCCCAGGCGATGGTAAATGGAATGCTTCAATCTTCTTTTGCGAAGAGAGAAGAAATTTTGGCAAGCACAAAGTCGGCAGAGAGCGCACAAAATGTTAAGGAAGCTTTTCAAATAGAAACTACCTTGGATAATAAACAAGTAGCAAGTTATGCGGATGTTCTAATTGTTGCGGTTAAACCACATTTATATGGAGAGGTGTTACAAGAAATCTCCTCTTATGTGAAGGAAGAAACAATCATTGTTACAGTTGCTGCTGGAATTGATATAGCATACATAGAATCTCAAATGTCCAAGCAAATAAAGGTTATTCGCTCTATGCCAAATACTCCTTCCCTTGTAGGAGAAGGGATGACTGTATTTTGTGCAAATGATCGGATGAACGAAAAGGACATTGCTTTTATAAAAGATATGTTTGCATCATTTGGAAAAGTAGAACTGGTAGAAGAAAGTTTAATGGATTCTATTCCAGCCATTAGCGGCTCTTCTCCAGCATATGTGTATATGTTTATTGAAGCATTGGCAGATGGCGGTGTCCGTAGTGGGATTCCAAGAGATAAAGCTTATAAATTGGCTGCCCAATCTGTTTTAGGTGCTGCGAAGATGGTTTTAGAAACAGGCAAGCATCCTGGGGTATTAAAAGATGAAGTATGCACACCTGGTGGAGCAACGATTGAAGCAATCACTACGTTAGAACAGCATCAATTTAGAGGGACAATTTTAGCGGCAATGGAAAGCTGTGACCTGAAAAATCGTCAAATGAAAAATAAGATTAAATAGGATTAAATTTTTAAGATATAGAGGGGAATTTCTATATCCATTTCATTTTTCTTTTTATATAATGAAGGTAGTTTCTTGTTAAATAAGAAGAATGTACTAGCTAATATAGAAAGTAAAATTATTATCAAAAAATAATATAGAGTATTAATCAGGCCTTTTATTTGGTCTGTTTTTTTGTGCGAAATCTTTTTATTATTCTAATAAATAAAAATCGTAAAAGCAAATTAATTCTTTATTATATTTTGGGAATAATACAAAATGGTTTTTCAAAAAGATGCCTTCTAGTAAAAGGGGAGAGAAGTGTTGGATAAATATAAAGCAATATTTATTACAAAAATGACGCAGCAGTTAAAAAAAATATTAAACAAACAAGAGACAGAAATGATAAAAAATAAAGAAGTGTATGGCTTATTGCATATGTTTAAAGGAACATCAGGTACTTTGGATTTAGACTTATTATTTCATTTAGTTTCAGACCTAATGCGAAAAGTAGAAGAGCGGAAGGGAGATTGGACACAATCTGAACTAAAGGAATTCCTAAGTAAATTAATAGAAATTTGTGAGGAATATGAACATTTTCATGAGGAATTAAATAAAATTCCTGACTTTCGGAATACCGAGGTACCGCTTATACAATTAATTGATGATGATATTTCCTTATTAATCTTTTTAAAGGAAATGATGGAGCGTAAAGGTTGGATGGTAATAGCTAATTCAAATGCAGAACATGCAATGGAGCAATTTTATTCAATGCAGCCAGATTGTATCATTATTGATATTAATCTTCCTGTTAAAACGGGCTTCGATGTTCTTGACGATATTCATATGTATACAAAGCATTCCTTTGTTCCAAAAATCATCTGCAGTATAGATAATTCGAGAGAAAAAAGAATAACTGCATATAAAAAGGGGGCAGATGACTATATTGAAAAGCCACTTGATATGGAAGAATTTTTGATTCGAATTGAGAGACATATCGAAAGAAAAAGAACATTTGATCAATCTGTATTAATTGATGAATTAACCGAAGTGTATAATCGGAAATTTTTGAAGGACTCTTATAATCGATTTATTAGTGATACAATACGGACAAAAACTTCAGGGACTATTGCGATTGTAGATATTGATCATTTCAAAAAAGTTAATGATACATATGGACATGTCGTAGGTGACAAAGTACTAAAAGAATTCGCTCAATTTTTAAAAGGCAGTATAAGGAATACGGATACGTTATTTCGTTATGGAGGAGAAGAATTCGTTATTCTTTTTCAACGAGCAATAGAATCGGATGTAGCAGAGGTTTTAAATAGAATGCTGAAACGATTCTCGGAAATGATTTTTGAAGCGGATGGAGATCGCTTTTCCCTTTCTTTTTCTGCAGGAGTATTTGAAATTAATACAGGTGATATTCCGCTAAAGAAAGCACTAGAGCTAGCAGATGAGGCGCTATATTTGGCGAAGGAAAATGGCCGTGCTCGCATTGAAAGTGCGAATAAAATGAAAGATACACCTAATAAAAAATTACTGAATATTTCTATCGTTGATGATGATTCTCTTATTCGTTCTATATTAATAAATATTTTGGATTCAATCGAAATTAATAATCTTATGATTGATGTAGCAGAATATGAAGACGGGATTCAATTTCTTGAATCGAATCGATTACAAGAAAATGGCATGCATTTTCTCATCCTCGATGGAATTATGCCAGTGATGGATGGGATAGAACTACTGCAAATTGTTAAAAAGACATCTTATAAGCACAATGCCCATATCCTCATGTTGACTGGTAGAAAGAGTGAACATGACATTGCAGAAGCATTAAGATTAGGTGCAGATGATTATGTAACAAAACCATTCAGCATCAAGGAGTTACAGGCTAGAATAACAAGGTTAATTACGAGGATGATTTAAATTGGAACAAGAGATAAAGCTTTTACAAATTGTTAGTATTATCTTATTTGTCATTCTATTATGTTTATTAACCTATTTAATCATTAGGAAGACTGTTGAAAATAGACAATATAATAAGATTAAAGAAAGAAAAAAACAACTAATTGGACTAGTCTTTGAGCATTTTAGAGATGGTAAGAAAATAATGAAGAAAATAAATCAAACAAAAATAGATAAAAAGGCAATGGAACGGGTGCTCTCCGAATTCTCTGAAAGAATAGAAGGAGAAGAAGAAGAACAGCGACTGCATGAGCTTGCTGTTTTTTATTTGAAAGATAAATATATGAAAGAAATAAAGTCAAGGAATTGGAGTAAACGTATGAATGTTCTTTATAAAATCGAGGATTTTCATATGCAAGAAATGGAACGGAATGTTATTAGCCGTTTACATAATAGGAATTGTACAAGTGATGAAAAGATACAGATTTATCGTATTCTAGCAGTTTTTCAGTATGAAAAGCTTTGGTCGATGATTAATCAAGATGAGATACTTTCCGAGAAGAATTACAGAAGTATATTGCTCCGAGTTAAGTACGCTATGTTTGAGCAGTTTATTCAATCTTTTTATTATTGTAGAGAAGAGTTACAATTAGCTATTTTAGATGTAATAAGCATGAAAAAGAAAATTGAATATGTAGTATTTTTGGAAAATGTTTTTGAAAAGTATGATGGAGAGATAAAATTAAAAGCTTTAAAGGCAATTTCTTCCATAGGTTATGTGGAAAATATAGAGGATTACCTTTTTTTAGCTAAGTCTAAAGTATGGCAGGAGAGAATGATGATTGCCAAACTCTTAGGTACTAATAGAGATAACTATATTCCATTATTAATAAGACTTCTCCACGATTCTTCTTGGTGGGTTCGATCTCAGGCAGCTGAATCTATTATGAACTTTAAAAAAGGTAGAGATATTTTACTAGAAATAGTTAAACATTCCAAAGATAAATTTGCACAAGATATGGCCAGGGAATGGTTAAATAAAGGAGATAATTAGATGGTATATCAATGGTGGACAACTGTCGTCCAGACCTTTGCCTTGTTTATTGCTATTTATATGGTAATTATTATTTTGTTTTACTCCATTATCCTATTTATTTCGATGCTTCAATTGCGGAAAGAATATAAATTAAATAGGGAGGATACCTTCGAAGATATTTCTAATGAATGGTATACCAAACCAGTATCGATAATTGTTCCTGCCTATAATGAGGAAGCTGGAATCATTCCAAGTGTACGTTCCTTGTTAAGTATTGATTATCCTCAATTTGAAATTATTGTTGTTAATGATGGATCAAAGGATAATACACTCCAGAAAATGCTCGAACATTATGAAATGGTTAAGATAGAAAAGGTTGTGAGGAAGCAGATAGTAACAAAGCCTATTAAAGGGATTTATCAATCAAAATTATTACCTAAATTATATTTGATTGATAAAGAAAATGGAGGAAAAGCAGATGCATTGAATGTTGGCTTGAATTTTTCTCATTTCCCTTATATTTGTTCTTTAGATGGTGATTCCGTTTTAGAGAGAGATGCCTTCTTAAAGGTGATGAAGCCTATAATGGATAGTAGTGAGGAGGTCATTGCTTCTAGTGGTAGTATTAGAATTGCAAATGGATGTACCATAAAAAACGGACAAGTATTGAATATAGGGTTAACTCATCATCCTCTAGTTATTATGCAAATAATAGAATATTTAAGAGCGTTTCTTATGGGGAGAATTGGATTAAGCAGACATAATTTATTATTGATTATTTCTGGAGCGTTTGGTGTCTTCTCGAAGAAATGGGTATTAAAGGCAGGTGGCTATCAAACAGATACGGTTGGAGAAGACATGGAACTTGTCATTCGAATCCATCGTTTAATAAAAGAATCTAAAGAGAAAAAGAAAATTGTTTATGTTCCTGATCCAGTTTGCTGGACAGAGGTTCCAGAAGAAATGAAGTTTTTAAGAAGACAACGAAGAAGATGGCATAGAGGGCTATTCGAAAGCCTTTGGAATCATAGAAAGTTAACGTTTAACCCTAAATATGGGAATATCGGTTTAATTTCCTTTCCGTATTTTTGGATTATCGAATTTATGGGACCTGTTGTGGAAGGGTTAGGATATGTGTATACCCTTATTGCTTTATTTTTTGGAGGAATCTATTTAGAATTTGCTATCTTAATTTTTTTACTATCCTGTATATACGGTTCCATTTTTTCAATGGCAGCAGTCCTATTAGAAGAATGGAGCTTACGTAAATATCCGAAAGTTTCACATATTATTTACTTGTTTTTCTATTCTCTAACCGAAACCTTCTGGTATCGCCCATTAACTGTTTTTTGGCGATGTGAAGGGATTTGGCAATTAATAAGAGGGGATAAAAGTTGGGGAGAAATGAGCCGTAAAGGAGTATCTAAATGAAATGGAATAAATCTATTGTTTTCTTTTTCCTCATCATCTTTTGTATTGGACTTTTAACAAGTCCTTTTTGGCTTTGGAAATTAAAAGACAATAAAGAATTAAATGTACTTATAATGGATAAAACGGTTCCTGATTCTTCCTATCGTGAGCATGAAGGACTTATGTGGGTATTAAATAATCAAAAATATGTGAAAAACAATCAAGAATCATATAGGAAAGAAACTGATTATGTAGGCTTTAAACGAGAAGTTAAAAATAAAAAATCAAATTTGCCAGATGATTTATCCAAATATGATCTTATTTACATGACCGACCAATATGGTGTTTATGAGGAAGAGTATTATGGAACAAATAGTCTTGGAAAAAGATCAGAGCAAATTGTCGGTGGCCTAGAATTAGAAGAAGTTGAAAAAGTAGAGGATGCATTATTTCAAAACAATAATAAAACGCTAATCGCTGAATTTAACACTTTTGCTAGTCCAACTAGTGATGAAGCACGTGAAAAGATAACCAATCTTCTTAATGTTTCATGGAGTGGGTGGATAGGTAGATATTTTTCTGACATGAATAGTACGGAAGTCCCTATTTGGGTTAAAGAGAATTATGAAAGTATTTATAAAGATAAGTGGACTTTCAAAGGTGCAGGAATCGTGCTAATTAATAAGGAGGACCATTTAGTTGTATTATCAAAAAAAGAGCTTGCAAGTGAGAAGATAATATTTTCTACCACAGATATAGGCGAGAAGGTATTTGATGAACAAATTAGTTCAAATTATGGCTACTGGTTTGATATGGTAGAGGCAAAGGAAACGAAGGATGTACTTGCTACTTATACGCTCCCAGTTAGTAAAAAAGGAAAAGCCATCTTATCGGAGTATGGGTTACCTAGTCAGTTTCCAGCTATCATACAAAATATAAATCAACAATATACGTCTTATTATTTTGCAGGTGATTATGCAGATGAAGCAGAGGTACCAGCTATTTATGAAACAGTAGGCTTTGATTATTGGAAAAAATATGTTTCTTACCGGCATTCATTTTATTGGAATACTTATGTACCGATTATGAAACATATTTTAAAGGATGGGTCACACTCTAATGCTACGAATAAAAGTCATAAAGTAGAAACAACTACAACAAATAATTTAAAAATTAATTCTAAAACGGACGATACGTATATCCAAGTTCTAAAGGATAATAAATGGACAAATTTTCTTGTTAAAGGGGTTAATATGGGAATATCTAAGCCTGGAGCTTTTCCTGGAGAAACGGCTATAACAAAGGATGAGTATTTACGATGGTTTAAAGATATAGGTGCCATGCATGCAAATACAATCAGGGTCTATACATTGCATCCGCCAGCTTTTTACCAAGCATTGTATGAATATAATCAGTTGGCAGAAGAACCTTTATATCTCTTTCATGGCGCATGGATAAATGAAGAAATACTTGTAGAAAAACAGAATGCTTATGCAAAAGAAGTGGAGAAAGATTTTAATCGAGAACTAACAAACATGATTGATATCATTCATGGAAATGCATCGATACCGGAAAGCCTAGGGCATGCTTCAGGAGAATATACGTATGATATATCTAAATATGTTTTAGGAATTATGATTGGGATTGAGTGGGATCCTGAAGTTGTTAAGAATACGAATGAACAAAATAAAGAAATAACCTCCTATCAGGGAACTTACTTTAAAACAGATGCTGCTTCTCCTTTTGAAAGCTGGCTTGCTTTAAAAATGGATGATACAGCAAAATATGAGGCTGAGAAATATGGGTGGCAACATACTATGAGCTTCACTAATTGGGTTACAACTGATTTGCTTGAACATCCATATGAACCAGATTCACAAGAAGATATGTCTGTTGTAAATCCAAATCATATTGAAGCAACAAAAAAATTTCAGGCTGGGTTAATTGCTTCTTATCATGTATATCCGTATTACCCTGATTTCTTAAATTATGAGCCAAAGTACCAAAGCTATATTAATTCACAAGGAAAGCAAAGTAATTTTGGTGCCTATTTACAGGATTTAAGAAAGGCCCATAATATGCCCGTATTAATTGCTGAATTTGGTGTGCCATCTTCAAGAGGAAAAACACATGATAATATAAATGGAATGACGCAAGGTTTTCTGTCCGAACAAGAGCAAGGAACATTTGATAAAGAAATGTTTCAAATGATTGTAGATGAAGATTATGCTGGTGGTTTAGTTTTTACATGGCAGGATGAATGGTTCAAGCGGACATGGAATACGATGGAATACGATAATCCTGATAGAAGGCCATTTTGGTCCAATATCCAAACAAATGAGCAGCATTTTGGGTTATTGAGTTTTGATGCAGGTAAATATGAGCCGGCCATCTATATAGATGGCAATTTAAAGGACTGGGAAAAGCTTCAGGTTTCGCCTTTGTATTCAAATATATCTTCAGAAGAAGGAATGCGATCTATCTATGTAAGTAGTGATGAACAACAATTAAATATGCGAATTGACTACTATCAGCCACTAGACTTACAAAAAGATACTACCTATATACTGTTAAATACGATTAATGAGCAGGGACAAAAATCAATATCCTTAAAAAATCAAAAGATAAACGCAGATTTTGGCGTGGACTTTCTAATCAAAATTGCTGATGAGAAAAATTCAGAAATAGTAGTAGACAGTTATTATGACTCTTTCCATTATCAATATGGATCTATTTTGCATATGGTCAAGGAAGAATCCTATGCACGTAAGAAGAATAACGGAGTATTTCATCCTATACGGTTAACCTTAAATAAGGAATTAGAAATACCTGATTCTAATATTCCCTTTCAATCTTATGTGACAGGAAAACTTCTTTTTGGAAATGGGAATCCTACTAGTAAAGAATTTGATAGCTTAACGGATATCAGTGTGAGCGAAGATAGAAAAACAATTGAAATTCGTATACCTTGGGCTTTGTTGAATATAAAAGACCCAAGTCAGAAAGAAGTTATGGCTGACCTATGGAAAAAAGGTTTAGAGGGTAGCGAATATATTAAGGGGATTCAAATAGCAGCAGTAATGGAAAACGAGGATAAAGTAATATCATCCTTACCAGCTCTTTCAAAAGATGATAGGATATCATCTGATTCTTCTGAATGGTATACATGGGATGAATGGGAGACACCAGCTTATCATGAACGTTTAAAAGCTTCTTATTATATTCTGCAGGATGCTTTTTCAGAAATAAATTAGGGGGGAACAGATTTGAAAAGAATTTTGTTAGCAGAAGATGAAGAAGTTTTAAGGATGTTAATAGTTGATACATTGGAAGATGAGTATTTGGTGGATGAAGCACAAGATGGGGGGGAAGCCTTCCAATTAATTAATAAGAATCAATATGATTTATTAATACTCGATTATATGATGCCAATTATGACAGGATTAGAAGTGATTGAAAAAGTAAGAGTGGATAAAGAGAAAGAGCATCTAAAAATTATGATGCTCTCTGCAAAAAGCCAAGCGAGCGAGCAACAAGCTATTATTGAAGCTGGGGCTGATTACTTTATGGCAAAACCATTTAGTCCACTTGATTTATTAGAAAAAGTAGGCGAAATACTTGATGAAAATTAGAGAATATTTAAGTAAAAGCATATCAAGGCAGTTTGTTGCTTTGATGTGTTTTTTCAGTCTGCTATTCGTAATTGGCTGCTTATTCCTTGCAATCGGACAGAAGAAATTGAATGAACAGTATGTAGAAGAAAGAGCAGAGATACTAGAAAAAACATCAATTGTTAGAGGGCTACAAGGTAAACTAGAAACTGCATTGCTAGATGCAAGAGGATACTTCGCATTTAATAATTCAGCTATGAAATCATCTGCTTTAAAGATGGATGCAGAGACGAGTGAGCTTATTGAACAATTTAAAGCTATCTCAACAACAGAAAAAGATAAATTATTAGCGGAAAAGTTGGCAAGCTTTCATTCCTATTATTTTAAAGAAATATTGCCCCAAGCAATTATTTACTTTGAAGAAGGAGAAGTGGAGAAAGTTATCAATATTTCTAATGGTGGTGGAGCCAATCAAATCAGTCATATAAAGGATTCGCTAACCAGCTATTTAGTCTCCATGACTAATCAGTTAAATAGTAAGGTAAATGAACTAAATAAGAGTATTACTATAATTCAAATGAGTTTTCTTGTTTACATTTTTTTGATTATGACCATTATTTATTTGATAGGTAGAGTAGGAATTAAAAAAATAGGTAAACCTCTATCAGATTTATCAAATGTAGCAAATGAAATTGCAAAGGGGAAAGATGCGCAAATTAAGGTGGATACAAAACGAGCCGATGAGATTGGAACTCTTTCTATTGCATTTAATCACATGTATCAAAGTGTACAGGATAAAGAACAAGATTTAATGGCGCATAACGAGGAGCTAATGGCTCAGCAGGATGAGCTGCATGCACAGCAGGTAGAGTTAGAAAAGGTAATAGAAACAGTTCAAGCCAATAAGGAATCGTTAAAGCGAAGAAATGATTTAATTAATAGTATCTCAAATTCTTTGTATAAAGATGAAGTACTGGAAAGCATTATTATTCATCTAGCAGCAATTCTGCAGGCTGACAGAGGAATTATATTATTACTAAAGGATCAAACCTATGCATCCTACGGTATTGTGGAAGAAGGGGCTGAGCAATTTAAAAATTATGTGTTTAAGGGGTTGCTTGATCGATTACAAAAGGCAAAAGAACCAATTATTATAAGAAGAGAAATGGAATTATCCGAAAAAGGATATCACCTTGAAAAAGGATTTACACATGATTTGTATATTCCTGTCTATAATTCGAATGATGAAATAATAGCAGTGATGATGCTAAGTCGTTTTAGTGATCCTTTCTCCGTATTGGATAAGGAAGAATTTATTGCACTGGCAAAGCAAATTAGTATTTCACTAGAAAAAATTGCATTATTTGAGCAAACAGAAAATGATCGCGAATTAAATCTCGATATATTAAACACACTGCAAGAGGGAGTTCAAGTAGTATGTGAAATTGGTGAAATAATTATTGTAAATAAGAAATTTGAAGAAATTGTCGGAGAGACCAATGAAAATATATTTTATCCAGGTAGTGGATGGGATAAATGGCAACATCATCTAAAGACTCACTTTATGGATGCGGAAGGGCTATTGAATTATATTCAAGCCTCTATAATGGAAAAACCATATAATGAGTTTCTCACTTTTATGAAAAACGGTCGAGTGATTAATATTTATGCAGAAGAACTTTATAGAAGAAATGAAAAATTCGGGACTATTTTTGTATATAGGGATATAACCAAGGAATATGAAGTTGATAAAATGAAGTCAGAGTTTGTAAGTACTGTAAGTCATGAACTACGGACACCTTTAGCAAGTATTCTGGGGTTTACAGAATTAATGATAAATCGCGATTTAAAAGTCGAAAAACAGAAGAAATACTTACAGACGATATATGGTGAAGCTAAAAGACTAACTTCCTTGATAAATGATTTTCTAGATATTCAAAGAATGGAAGCAGGGAAACAAACCTATGAAAAGAAAAATGTTGATCTATTATCCATTGTTGAAAGAGTTAAGGAGAATCTATCTATCCAATCAACCGCTCATCAAATAGAAATTAAACAAATGGTGGAGGAAAGTATTGTAATGGGAGATAAGGCAAAGATAGAACAAGTAATAGAAAATCTTCTTAGCAATTCTGTTAAATATTCTCCAAATGGAGGGAAAATAGAAGTTATTTTATATAAAGAACATAATCAGGTATGTGTTGCCTTTAAGGATGAGGGGTTAGGAATACCTGCGTCTGCAATGGATAAGTTATTTTCAAAATTTTATCGTGTAGATAATACAGATCGAAGAAAAATTGGCGGAACTGGCTTAGGATTGTCCATCGTGCAAGAAATAATGCATGCACATGATGGTAAAGTGAAAGTGGAATCTGAATTTGGGAAAGGGAGTACTTTTACATTAGTTTTTCCTGCTAGCCATACAAGTAATATGTTAAGCCACGAGGAATCTATAGAAAACAAGCAGTTGTACTCAGTCATGGTAATAGAGGATGATATAAGCTTGGGAGAATTAATTGTTCATGAGCTAAAGGACAATGATTTTCAAGTAGTCATTTATAAAAAAGCACAAGAAGCCCTCCAAATGTTAGAAAAGCATCCAACCGATGCCTTGGTACTTGATATTATGCTTGAAGATGAAAATTTAGACGGCTGGGAAATTATTAAGTATATGAAGAGATCAGAAAAGTTAAAAGATATTCCCATCATTATTTCATCTGCCCTTGATGAGAAAGAAAAAGGAATAGCATTAGGAGCGATGGATTACCTAGTAAAGCCTTATCCACCGAGCGAACTTTCAAAAATAATTATGCAGACCTTATTAAAGATGGGAAAGGTAGGGCAAGTCTTAATACCAAAAAATGATTGAAAATAAAAATATGTATTTAATAGGAGAAGGACCAATGCTTCTCCTATTAAAACTAGATGGAAATCTTCTTTTTTGACAATAATGTCGTAAAGATAGCGACACAGAAAATAGTCATAAAAGAGGCTATAAGTGTAGGAATACCGACAATTTTATAGCCACTTAATAAAACTATACCGTCTATTAAAAAGATGATGATTCCCACATGAATGGATAGGATATTTGCAAGCACTTGGGCAAGAAGGTCTGTTCCCCCGGTGCTTGTCTCAAATCGAAGCATAACCCCAATCCCAACTCCAATAATTACTCCACCGAGAATAGCACTTAATACAAGATTTAGCGAGAAGATTTCTCGTAAAAAAGAAAGTACGTCAATAGAAAAAGAAGAAGTAAGAAACCCGAAAATTCCATAAATGAAATAATCCTTATTATAAAACCAAACAAGTATATACAAGGGTAAACTTAAAATCATCATCGAAAGACCTGTTGGAATGTCATAGTGATAATGAAGGATAAGCCCAATTCCAATAATACCTCCATCTAGAAGATGATGAGGCACTAAAAACCCATTAACCCCAATGCCTATTAGTAAGCTCCCGACAAAAATGGCAGCGATTTTTTCCATCACTAAACATCATCCTAACTTTTCTTGTCCATTTTATTCATATCTATGTGAAAAAGAAGAAAAATAGAAGGGGGTATGTGGAAGGGAAAAATATTTTAATAAGAGAGTCTACTATTATATATAATAATTTGAATAGACAGAAAAATAGGTTGTCAGATAGATAGAATAGCAATAAACTTAAAACTAAAGAAAAACCAGGGGATGAAGGTATGTATAATCAATTGGCATCTTTAACATTGGCACAACAAGTAGAATTTTTGACAAAAAGACTTATTGAAATGGAAAGCTATAGTGGAACAGAAGGAGAATTAGACAAGGCTAACTATTTATATGAAATAATTGCCTCCTTTCCTTATTTTCAGGCATATCCAGATTATGTATGGAAGCAGGACATAGAAGGGGATGAACGGATAAATGTATGGGCTTTATTACAAGGCAATTCAAATAAAAAAGAAACGGTGATTTACCATGCACATGTAGATACTGTAGGGATAGAAGATTATGGAAAGCTAAAGGACATTGCTCATGATCCGGATAAACTAGCAGCATTTTTTAAAAGCTATGATGGGGATGAAGAGGCTAGAAACGATGCCCGAAGCGGAGATTGGATGTTTGGGAGAGGTTCTCTTGATATGCAAAGTGGAATAAGTATTCATCTAGCGAATCTTCTCTATTACATGAATCATCGAGAAAAGCTTGATGGAAATATTCTAATCTTATTCAATGCCGATGAGGAGAATCAACATGTTGGCATTAGAGGAGCTTTAGATGAACTCGTTCGTCTTCAACAAGAAAGAGGATTATCCTATGTGGCTGCTATTAATAATGATTTCATTTCGCCTTTATATAATGGAGATCAAACAAAATATGTATATTGTGGGGGAGCAGGAAAGTTATTGCCCTGTTTTTCTATTTTAGGAAGAGAGGCACATGTTGGCGAAAGCTTGCTTGGGATTGACCCGACATTCATTGCTTCAGAGATTAATAGAAGCATTAATCAAAATTTTTCTCTAGCAGAAAAGCTGGATAATGAATTAGTCCTACCGCCTAGCTGCTTGTTTATGAAAGAGAGTAAGCAAAGCTATAATGTTCAAACACCTGTTAGTATCAGAATGTATTTTAATTATTTTATTTACAAAAAAACACCAAGTGATGTATTAGTCTCCTTAAAAAGGATCGCCCAAACAGCATGTGTAAAGATAGAGAACGAATTAGCGAATAACTACACTGCATTTTGCAAAGCGAATTATCTCCCAGAACGGTCGATTAACTGGAAAACAGATGTGATGACAATTCAAGAATATATAGAGTATTTAAAGGAGCATGGAGAAGAACCAGAAAAGCACTTGAATAGCTTACTAAAACGCTTGCCGGAAGATTTAGATGATCGATTAAAAGCTTTTGAACTAGTAGAAGGCTTACAGCAATTAGATCCAGAAAAGAAGCCTCGGGTTATTCTGTTTTTTGCTCCACCATTCTTACCATCTAATACGTTACAAATGGATGAACAGTCCGTTTATTTAAAAGAAGTATTGGAAGAAGTGTTACAAGAGGCGGAAGAGGAGTACAAGGAAGTATTTCCGTTAAGAGGGTATTTCCCTTATTTATGTGACGGTAGCTTCTTAGCATTTAATGGGAATCAAACAGAGATTGAAACAGTGGTCGCAAATTTTCCAGGAATGAATGAATTATTTCCATTAGATTTGGGAAAAATGCAGAGTCTAAATATTCCTGCTCTTAACATTGGTGTATATGGAAAAGGGGGACATAAATGGACGGAAAGAGTATATAAACCCTATACTTTTCAAACTTTGCCTTTACTTATTAGAAAGGTTACAGAGAGATTACTTACACTTTAAAAAATAAAAGAGGCTGGGACAAATCTAAATAACTAATCTTTAAAGACGAACAATCTCTAATTTAGCTCTTAAATAAAGCTACTTTCTCAAGATGGTTATCTATGTTTTAAATATAGTCAAGAGTAAAAACTAAGTCGTTCCATTGCGCTACAGACGGTCGCTTTCCGCGGGGAGGAAGCTGAGCCTCCTCGCTGCGAGACCACTGAAAAACTGATAGCTATTGATGATTGGTCGTAACCGCCTTTTAAACTTAGATGTGTAAATTGTTTTCCGAGGTGACCACTTGCTTTCCATGGGGCGAGCGCCGAGCCGCTTCGTCGCTACGCTCCTGCAGGGTCTCGGACTTTCTCGCTGCTCCCATAGGAGTCAA